>JBFWWA010000050.1:0-13580 GCA_050246455.1 Planctomycetaceae bacterium | reverse complement strand
ACTCGCGATCCGACCGTTCGTGCACAGTCGACGTCAGCTCGAGAGTCTTACCTGGAGTCACTAAATTGCTGAACTTGAGCGCCTTCGCCTCTTTCAGCAGGATTTGACTGTACTTGAAGTTCTCCGTGTGCCGCATCAGCCACGCCGAAGCCTGAACCAGCGATTCCAGCATCAGCACCCCGGGCATGACCGGGAAACCGGGGAAGTGATCCATCAGGTATTCTTCGGCCTGACTCAAGCTTTTGACAGCCGACACGGAGCTGCCCGGCTCCAGTGACGTGATTCTGTCGATCAGCGTAAAGCGCATGATATTTACCAGTTTACAACGAGCGAGGCACCCGCGGGAGGGTTGCAAGTATAGTGATGGCTCCCGCCAGACTCAACCCAAAAGCCGCGGTCCCGCATTCCGCACCAATCGTTTAACTCCTTGCGGGCTCGCACGTTGCCGCCGCACTCTGTCGCGAACTTTCCCTGCCGCTCCGCCGGCCCCCTCCCGCCCCTCGGCGACCCTGTCGGTTTTTCTCAAAGTAGCACCGCTATTTACGTCGATTTATCTGGAAAAGCAGCATGACCTTCGACAACCCTCCGCGTTCACAATCCGGGGTGTTCGTCCTCCCGATCACGGCTTCGCTTCAATCGATCAACCATGTCCGAGTTCAAACCGGAACATCTGGAAGCGGTCCCCGCGACTTGCGCCGAGAATCTCGCTGCGCTCGCTGAATCGTTCAGCCAATGTTTCGACCTGAAACGCACGTTCCTCGCAGGTGAGCCCGCCGACTGGTCGCCCGAACGTGACGGTGCGGAGTTCGCCGGCGCCGGCGTGCTCGTCGCATTGAACATCGGCGGACAGGGACTGGTCGTTCTCGTTCCGGCCGCCGCTCCGCTCCCGGAATGGATCGCCGCTCCCGGCAAGAGTGAGAACGCGCGATTGCAGACGCTCGCGATGGAATGGGGAATGAACATTCTCCCCTCCGATCTCGAGGCCGAATCGTCGAGCACGCGTTATGTGGCGAACCTCTGGGAGGAACTCCAGCGAACCGAGCCGGCTGCAAACGCTCGCCTGCTCGAGTGGACGCTCGTCGATGCGGAAGCCCCGGCCGTCGAGGAGACCGAACCCGCCGCCGAAAAACCTTCCGCTCCGAAGCTCCTCGTTGTCTGGCCGGTTGCACAACCGGAAGCAACTGCGCCTGCATCCGAGGAATCCGCAGCGGAAGCATCGCCTGCGGAAGCGGCGGCAGCCCGGAATCCCAGTGCCGATCCCGACGTACCGTTTGAATCACTCGGCGGACGCCCGATTTCACCGATCGATGAATTCCGCCAGCGGACCCGTCGGCTGTTCAATCTGCCGGTCTCTGTCAGCGTGCGACTCGCTGAAAAGAAGATCCCGATGGGGCAACTTCTCTCGATTACCCCCGGCGCGCTGATCACCTTCAACAAGCCGTGCGAAGACCTGCTCGATCTCTACATCAACAACAGCCGGTACTGCCGCGGCGAGGCGGTGAAGATCGGCGAGAAGTTCGGACTCAAAGTCCACGAGGTCGGCGTCGTCGAAGTTCGCAAAGAGAAGGTGATATAAGGCCCACGCAACGGCAGGCCGATCGGAAGTGCGGCACGCACATCCGCCGCCGTTCCGACGACGCCCCCAGAGTCGTCAACGATCGCTCCGGCAATGACGCCGACCGCGCGAGAGCTCGACTGGCTGCAATTCCCGCCGCCTGATAGCATGAACGCCGCAACATTTCCCCGGTTTCGCGGGGGAGTTCCCTGGCCTCGAGAAGCGGCGCCGCGATGATCTTCGTGCTCGATAACTACGATTCGTTCACGTACAACCTCGTGCAGCGCCTCGGGGAGATCGACGCATCGCTCGACATCCGTGTCGCGAGAAACGATCAGACCTCGCTCTCGGAAATCGAATCGCTCAAGCCCGATCGGATCATCATCTCGCCCGGTCCCTGCACCCCCGCCGAAGCAGGACTCTCGAACGAAGTCATCAGGAGTTTCGGCCCGAAGGTCCCGCTCCTCGGCGTCTGCCTCGGCCATCAATGCATCGGGGCGGTTTTCGGCGGCAAGGTCGTCCGCGCCGATCGGCTGATGCACGGCAAGACTTCCATGATCCACCATGACGGCAAAGGGGTCTTCGCGGGGCTCGATAATCCGTTTCAGGCCACGCGCTACCATAGCCTGATCGTTCCCGAGAACACGCTTCCCGACGTCCTCGTTGCGACCGCCTGGACCGACGACGGCGATCATCCGCGCGAAGTGATGGGTATTCGCCACACGAAATACCCGATTCACGGCGTGCAGTTCCATCCGGAGAGTTTCCTCACGGAGGGGGGCATCGAGATACTGCGCAACTTTCTGAAACTGACAGCCTCGTAATGCTCAGCGTTTCTGAAGCACTCGCCCTGATCGCTCGCGAAGTCGTTCCGAGAGAGCCCGCGACCGTCAATCTCGCCGATGCGCTCGGCCTCGTCCTCTCCGAAGAGATCCGAAGCGACGTCGACAGCCCGCCGTTCGACAAAGCGCTCATGGATGGTTACGCAGTTCGCGCGGCGGATGTCGCCGATGGAAACGCCGAGCTTCGCGTGATCGAAGAAATCTCCGCGGGCTCCGTCCCTCGAAAATCGATCGCGGCCGGAGAAGCGGCGCGGATCATGACTGGCGCACCGGTTCCCGATGGAGCCGACGCCGTCGTCCGCATCGAAGACTCCTCGTTCGATGCCGCGACTTCAACGGTCCAATTGAAGACTCGCCCGGTCGTGCCCGGACTCAGCATTCTCCGCCGCGGCAGCACGAAGAAAGCGGGCGAGATAGTCTTACCCCGGGGACGGCTGCTCCGTCCGCAGGAGCTCGGTGCACTCGCGGAAGTCGGCGCTCATCGCATCTCCGCGAGGTCCGCTCCACGGATCGGCGTCCTCGCGACGGGAAACGAGCTTGTTCCGATCTCCGCCCTCCCCGGACCGGGGCAAATCCGGAATTCGAACGAAACCATGCTCTGCGCTCAGGTCTGCCGCGCGGGGGGAATTCCGGTTCCGCTCGGGGTCGCGCGTGACGACGCGACCCATCTTGCGGAACGGATTGCCGCCGGCCTCGAATGCGACGTGCTGATCCTTTCCGGGGGTGTTTCCGCCGGAAAGTTCGATCTCGTCCCGTCGCAGCTCGCGGCTGCGGGGGTCCGGCAGGTCTTCCATCAGGTGAATGTGAAGCCGGGTAAGCCAGTCTGGTTCGGCGTTCTCGACCAGGCGGCCGCCGGTCAAGGTCACCGCTACGTCTTCGGGCTCCCCGGCAATCCGGTCAGCAGCCTGGTCTGTTTTGAGCTCTTCGTCCGCACCGCCGTTCGCCTGCTCATGGGGCAGAATCCGGCGGAACCACAGCCGATTCGGGCCCGGCTGACCAAAGCGCATATTGCCCGGGGAGACCGTCCCACTTACAATCCCGCGCGCCTCGAATGGACCGAGTCGGGGCCGACCGTCACTCCGCTTCCCTGGCATGGATCGTCAGATCTGCAAGCCACCATCGACGCCAACGCGATGGCACTCTTCGATGCCGGCGATCGCGAGTGGAAAACGGGCGAACAAGTCAACGCGATTCTGTGGGACTAGTAGCAGAGATCAGGAACTTCGGCTCAAACCTGATTCCTGAACCCTGACTCCTGAATCCTACCTCATCCACGGACGGAAACACGCGAATGGCGAACCAGTTGATGACTGCGCCGCAGGCTGAAACTCACGAACATCGCCCCGACCCGACCATCCGCTCGATCATCGATGCGGCCCGGGCCAAGCCCATGGTCTCGCGCGGACGGGGCGCGTGGTGGTTGTCGTTCGCGTCGGGCGCTCTGTTGTGGGCCGCGTTCACGCCGCTCAACTGGAGTCCCCTCGGCTGGATCGCGCTCGTGCCGCTCATTCTGCTCGTCCGTCCGGCGATCGGCGCGAAGCGGCTTTATCTCGCGAACTACTCAGCGGGTCTTGTCTCATCCCTCGTGATGCTGCAATGGATGCGCCTCGGCGATCCGGCGATGTACTTCGCCTGGTTCGCACTCGCCATTTACATCGCGGTCTACATACCGCTCTTCGTCGCGCTCACGCGGACTGCCGTGCACCGTTACCAGATCCCCCTCACACTTGCGGTGCCTGTCGTCTGGGTCGGGCTGGAGTTCGCACGGGCGTACGTCTTCACCGGCTTCTCCTGGTACTACCTCGGCCACACGCAGTATCGGTGGATCGAGTTGATTCAGATCAGCGATCTCGTCGGAGCCTACGGCGTCAGCTTCGTCGTGGCGATGGCGAATGCGAGCGTGGCCGGACTGATTCCCTTCTCGGCAATGCGCTGGCTGCGCATGTTTTCCGATGCGGAAGTCGAAGCGGCATCGCTCCGCAGCGCCACGGAATCGCGCGGAAAGTTCATCTCTGTCGCCTGTACCGTCGGACTGCTTCTGGCAGTACTCGCATACGGCTACACCCGAAGATCTCACGCCGATTTCCAGGAAGGCCCCCGCGTCGCGCTCATCCAGGGAAACTTCACCACCTCGATCAAACACGATCCGAAGGAAGCTCGGCAGATCTTTGAGCGGCACTTCCGCCTGACCGGCGCGGCCGTTCAGTACCAGCCCGACCTCATCGTCTGGCCCGAAACGATGTACCGCGACCCGCTGATGGTCGCTCCGCCGGAGATGACGGAAACCGATCTCATGCGCTCCGCACCGCGCGTCCCGCCGGAAATGTGGCGGGCCTCGGCCGTGCCGCAGGCGCTCGCCGGGTTGAGCAAACAGGCCGGCGCGGCGCTCATTATCGGCATCGATACCTTCGCCACCGAACCGGGCTCCTTCGCACATTACAACTCGGCCGCGTTCATCCGGCCCGACGTCGGGCTTGATTCCCGTTACGACAAAGTCCATCGCGTCCTCTTCGGCGAATACGTTCCGCTTCAGGATACGCTGCCGTTCCTCGGTGTGTTCTCCCCCTTCTCCGCCGAGGATGGACTCACGCGCGGCGACGGCCCGGTCGCGTTCCAACACAAAGAGTGGCATTACGCACCGATCATCTGCTTCGAAGACACCGTGCCGCATCTGGTCCGAAATTTCGTCCGCGCAACCGACACGACCGCCGAAGGGGGCGCCCCGGTCGATTGTCTCATCAACCTCACGAACGACGGCTGGTTCCACGGCTCCAGTGAGCTCGATCAGCACCTCATCACCGCGCTCTTCCGCTGCGTCGAGTGCCGCGTCCCGATGGTTCGCGCCGTGAATACCGGAATCTCGGCGGTCATCGACGGCGACGGCGTCGTCGTCGAACCCGACCGGATGATCCTCGCGGAAGCCGACGACTACGGCCGGATCTCGCAATCGCCCGGCTCGATGCGCGACCCGGCCACCGGACGCTGGCGGAAGGAAGTCAATGCAGTCCTCGTCGACGGCGTTCCGCTCGACAGTCGATCCAGCCTCTACGTTGCAACCGGCGACTGGTTCGCCGGCTTCTGCGGCGTCGTGGCCCTCGGCCTGGTCCTGTCCCCCATGATCCCCGCTCGGAAAAAGAACGGCTCATAGGGTGGGCACTGCCCACCCTACCCCGTGAGGGGCACTGCCGTCATAATCGGGGAATGTTCGTCGATCGCATTACAGTTCATTGTCGGGGTGGAGACGGCGGTTCCGGCTGCCTCAGTTTTCGTCGGGAAGCTCACGTTCCGCGCGGCGGGCCTGATGGCGGGGACGGCGGCGACGGCGGCAACGTCGTCGTCAAAGCGGCCGTTAACGTCGGCAGCCTCACGAATATCGTCGGCCACAAGCACTGGAACGCCGAACGGGGCGAGCACGGCAAGGGGGCGCTGCGCACCGGCCGACGGGGAGAGGACATCGTCATTTACGTTCCCCCCGGCACGCTGGTCATCGACGAAGAGCACGGGCAGGTCATTCGAGACCTCGCCCACGACGGCGACTCCATCGTCGTCGCCCGCGGAGGAAAGGGGGGTTACGGCAACAAGCATTTCGCAACCGCAACCAATCAGGCCCCGCGCGAGTACGAAGACGGAACGCCCGGCTCGGAACGAACCATCACGCTCGAACTGAAGCTCATCGCCGACGTCGGCCTGATCGGCAAGCCGAACGCCGGCAAATCGACGCTCCTCAGTCGTCTCTCGCGCGCTCATCCCGAAATCGCCGACTATCCCTTCACCACGAAATACCCGAATCTCGGCCTTGTCCGCATAGGCTACGACCGGCAATTCGTCATGGCCGACATCCCGGGGCTGATCGAAGGGGCGCACGCCGGCCTCGGACTCGGTCACGAATTCCTCAAGCATGTCGAACGGACCAAGGTGCTGGTGCACCTCGTCGAGCCGCAACCGGTCGACGGCACGGATCCGATCGAAAATTATCGCGCGATTCGCCAAGAACTGCACCTTTACGACGAATCCCTTTCCGAGCGACCGGAAATCGTCGCGGTGACGAAATCGGAACTTCCGGATGCGGAAACGGTTGCAGACCTTATTACCGAGGAATTCGGCTCCCCCGTGCTGTTGATTTCCGCCGTCACGGGCAAGGGTCTGCGTGAGCTGGTCGATCTGGTTTTCGTAAAGCTCCGCGAACTGGATGAAGCGGCAGCAACTGGTGCCGGATAAGCCACTTCGGAGTTCTCCGAGATTGTTGCTGGGCTGGCCTTGCTTCCTCGGAATACGTACAATACCCCGCTGCAAAAACGGCCTCGAATCCTTAAAAACGCTGCGCGGAAGGCTCCTTCCGGAACTTGTCCCGAGTTCTGAATTGCGTCCGCCCTGAAGACCCGCCAGGCACGATGTCCGATCCCAGGATCCCCCTCAAAAATCGCTGGCTGGCCGGGCTGCTGGCTTACCTGATCCCCGGCGCAGGGCATGCGTACCAGAAGCGTTACTTCAAGGGGGCTCTCTACTTCCTCTGCATCCTCCCCACGTTCCTGTTCGGCATGCACCTCGGTGAGTGGAAGATCACCTACTGGCAGAGAGACCCCGGCAACATCCTGAACCCCTACTATGCACAGTTCTGGGTCGGGCTCCCGTCGTTCCCTTCGCTCTTCCAGGCGCGCCGCTACCGTGAACCGACGAACGTTCCCAACCCTCCGCTCAACGAAGCGGTCGCCGGTCCGTTCGAAGGGGAGCTTCACAACTACGATCACCCGAAATTCGGTTCGCTTTCTGGCCCCGTCAAAGGCGAGATCACACTCGAGCCGGTGGAACAGCCGCTCGGCCATGTTCGGGGCAAATTCACCGGCACGCTGTTGCAGGGCGACAAATCGGAAGTTCCGATCGAAGTCACTGTCGGCGGTCGACCCGAGCTCGAGAAGCGAGTCTCCGGCAACGACATGCGGAAAGTCGAATGCACCATCGTCAACGATTTGGCCGACGGGCAATTCCGCAGCAACGGCACCATCTCGGGAAGCATTCCGCGAAGATTCTGGGACTGGTTCCAGGTCCCCCTCGATGATGAAAACCTTCAAGCCTTGCACGGTATGCTCGGAAAATTCCACGAGCTCGCGCAGGTCTTCACGATGATCGCCGGGCTGCTCAACATCCTGGCCATCTGGGACGCCGTCGAAGGACCCGCTTACGGCTTCGGCGATTCGCAGGTCCGCAACGATCCCAGAGAATCGACCGATCGCAAACCCGACATGAGCTCAAGCGCGTCGCGCCCGACCACAGTCGCGCAGCACGCCGCCGCCAGATCGGGGGCGAGTTAGCCATGTCATTCCTGCTGGCCGACGCCCAGAACATCACCTGGTACATCCTGCCTTTGGCAGTGGTGATCAGCCTCTGTTACAGCGCAAGCCGCTACGAGCTTCCGGAGCAGATTCTGCGCCGGGCGGCGCGCCTCTTCGTGACGATCATCCTCTTCATGGGAATCGTCCTCATCGTGCTCTCCCTGCTGTCGTTTCGGCTCTGACGCAACCGTTCACCGGGAAGCGCCGGACTCGTTCGAACGACCCGTCAGGTGGCCGGAGCAAAACGGAGTGTGCCCCGGGAAACCAGTCGGTTCCGAGTCGGAAACCCGGACAGCTTCCGCTTCCCGGGCACGATGACTTTACCGACCCGGTTCAACCAGCCCGGGCTCCGTGCCGATATCCAGGCGCGGCTCCGCCACCGGCTCGGAAGCCTGCGCCGTGGTGATGAACGCCAGCAGATCCGCCATCTCCGCGGGCGAGATCTTCTTTTCGATCTCTTCCGGCATCAGCGACTTGCCGGTGCTCACCATCTCGTCGATCTGACTGCGCAGGATGGTGTCGGTGGCGTCCTTGTCGCGTTTGAGCGTGATGCTCGTGGCGGTCTGCGCGGCGATCAATCCGGTGTAGCTGCGACCACTCTTGTCGACGACGACATACTGCACGTAGTTCGGAAGGACGTACTGGTTCGGATCGAGCACGTGCATCATCACCGCGGCCGGTTCGCGGAACGACGACGAGGCCAGGTTCGGCCCGATCGCGAAGCCTTTCTCCCCGATGCGATGGCAGCCCATGCATTCCCGCTCGAAGATTTTCGCACCGATGTCCGACTTCCCCGCAAGCTTGAGCGCGGGCTGATACTTCGCCAGCACTTCCTTGCGACCGCTCGGCGCATCCGCTCCCAGCATTTTTTTCGCGAGCAATTGAATCTCCGGATTGCGATGTGCGAGGAGAGCCGCGCGCTGCGATGCGTCAAGTTCCGCGAGCGAGACATCTCCCGTATCCGCCGCACCGAGAAGCGTCGTCGTCCAGTTCTCGCGTGACAGAAGCGTGCGCAGCGCCGCGGAGCGAACCTCGGGAGTAAGCTCCTTCCAGCGCACGATCAACGCTGCCGCAACAGTGAGATCCGGATAACCGGAGAGCGCCGTCACCGCCGCGAGCTGAATCGAAACCGGCTGCTGCGTGCCGATGAGACTGGCGAGAGTGTCGTACGAGTACTCGGGGTCAGCGCAACCGAGCAATCGGACGGCGGCAACCCGATTCGATTCCGCTGCATCCTGAGCGCTCGCCGTATCCCTCGCCTTCTTCATCACGGACGAAAGCCACTTCTCCGATAGATCCACACTCTCCGGACTGATGGTGGGCAGATACTGCCCGTTCTGCTTGAGTCCATCGCCGAGACTCGTCAGCACTAGCATGCCCAGCGAATCACCTGGCCCCAGAGCGCGAAGATGCGACGAGCGCAGCAATATCGGAAACTCCCCCTTCGGATTCCGTGCGCCGGCAATAAACGCAAGCTGTCCGAGCATCGCCCGGCCGTCAGCCCCCTCCGCAAATTGCTTCGAGCCGAGCAAGGAATCGAATAGTGCGGAGGCTTTGTCGGCCGCCGACGAAAGCACCGCCGTCCGAATCCACCGATCGCCGACATCTCGCCGCGCAATCTCCGCCAGCCTCAGGTACTCCGGACCGTCGGTATAGCCGAGCGCGAACGCGACCTGAAACCGGACGCGCGGATCCGCGTCGGTTGCCAGAGCGGCGACAGCCTCATCGATCGCACGCGTCGTCCGCGCACCGCGCACGCTCAAGCGTCGAACGGCCAGCTGGACTGCTTGTTCGCGAACCGGAGCCGACGGATCGTCGAGCGCAGCCAGCAATGCCGGTTCACGCAGCTCTCCGAGCCCTTCGAGCGACCACAGTGCGAGGACCCGTCCCTGCTTCGATGCGCTCTGCGCCGCCATTCTCTCAAGCGTTGCAACTTCCGACTTGTCCTGCCGCTCAAACAGAAGCCGGTGCGCCGTGTCGCGATGCCAACCGTTCGGATGTTCGAGAAGCCGAACGAGTTCCACCGTCGAAAGCTTCGACAGTTTCGGCATCGGCTTCGCGCGGAAGCCCTTCGGCGCCATCCGGTAGATCCGTCCCTGATTCCGCCCCGAAGTCAGATCGAGGAACTTGAGCACGTCGAGCGGAATGTGGATCGATTCCAGAATCTCGCGGCTCATATCGAGCACATACAGAGTGCCGTCCGGGGCGTTCACGAAGTTCACCGGGCGGAACCAGTTATCGGAAGAGCGGACAAACTCCGTGTTCGGCTCGCCGCGCGTCTGCTGAAACGTGACGCCGTCGGCCTTAAGCACCATCCGATGCACCAGATTGTTCTGAGCATCGCCGACAAACACGCTGCCGTAGTACTTCCCCGGAAACGCATCGCCACGATAGACCGTAACGCCGGCGGCCGCATCGACAACATGATGGCTTGCCCCGGCGGAGTTCGCGCCCCGTTCGTTGTGGGCAATGCGACGGCTCGAGCGGACATGCCGCCAGCGCTCGATCGGGCTGATCCGGTAAATCGGCACCGCGCCGCCGGCGATGTTCTGAATTGCCTCCGGCACCGGCAGGTACGGGTTTCGCGCGAGGTAATGCTGCGGCAGCACCGGATGCAGCAGCGGCCGCGACTCGCTGCAGACGAAACGATTCCCCCAGTCATCGAACGTGTTGCCGAACTGAATCGTTCCGGTAATCGGCTCGAACGTTTCCGTCACCGGATCGAAACGGAAATCGCGGCCATCGACAGAAACCTCGGGTGTGTCGGGTTTGCCACCGGGGCGCACCGTGCCGCCGTTCCCCGCGGTCGCTCCGTAAATCTGATGGTCGAGGCCGAACTGCAGGTTGTTGAGCATCGCCTGCTGGTTCTTGAGGCCGAAGCCGGTGAAGACCTTTCGCTTTTCATCGGCCTTGCCGTCGCCGTCGGTGTCCTTCATGTACCAGATGTCGGGGGGCGAGGCGATGAAAACGCCCCCCTTCCACGGCGCGATGCCGGCCGCCCACAACAGTTCGTTCGCGAAAACCGTCGATTTGTCGAACACCCCGTCGCCATCGGTATCTTCGAGCCTGCGCACCGAGCCGAGGGGTTTGTCCCCTTTCTTCGGGAAGTACGGGTAATCGATCATCTCCGCGACGTAGAGCACGCCCTCTTCGTCGAATGCGGCGGCAACCGGGCTGTGCACAAGCGGTTCCGCCGCCACAAGCTGCATCGTGAAACCATCGACCGTTTCGAACGTCTTGAGCGCCTCGGCCGGAGTCTTCCCCGGCACCGGCTTGAGATACGCTTTCAGTTCTTCCTCGGTGTGCGTCCGCGCGCCGGGGTTTTCGAGAGCGGGCAGATCGGCCTTGAGAATCTCCGCGGGATGTCCGTTGATCGGCACACCGCCGGCGGCGCGGATCTTGAGAAGAATATCGCGCGAGCGCTCGAAGTAATCGACGATGTCCGCCTTCTCGGCAAACTCCCGCTTCTTGTGAACGGCGATCTGCCCGTCGAGTTTCTCGACGAGCTTGTCGAGCGATGCCTGGCTGTACGGAGCCTTGCCGTCGATTGACACATAAACCGGGTTGGTGTGCGCCTCGCTGTCGTGATTTCCCGCGGGCGTTTTCGAAAAGGCGCGGGCAGCAATCCAGCTCGGCTCTTCGATCAGAACATCATGCGCGATCGTCGCCAGGTTCGGTGTGTTCCCTTTCACAAGGGCACGTTTCAGCGAAATGTGTTGTTCGACAATGACTTGCCCGTTGCAGATGATCTGCACCGTATCGACGTCCGCAACCTCGCTGTGAATATCGAGCCGTAATCTGACTTGATGCGGACCCTTCCCCGTTTTATCGATCACCGCACCCGGCTTCTGCCCATCAACGTCCAGATGCAGAAGCGGGCCCGTCGTGACGAAGCTTGCTCCTTTGCGGCACCCCTCGAGCCACGCTTTAAAATCGGGCTTCGACTTGCTGTAAACGTACGTCCGGCAATCCCCCAGAAACCGGCAGGCAGGGTAGTCGCTCGCGCCGATCGCCGGAAACTTGTAGCCGATGTTCAGAAAGTTGTACCAGTCAGCCAGTTCAATCCCGCGATAAATGCCGAACTGCAGCAGCTCGACGCCGTCGATGTCTCCCTGCACCGCGTCGGCGTAAATTGCCTGCGCGTATCCGCCGTGCGCATAGAAGGCGTAGCCGCCGAGCTTCTTCGTTTCTCTGCCCACGAGTCCGTACGGCGGACCATCGTTCGCATTCAGCTTCTTGCCGTCGAGAACAAGGCCGTCTCTCAAGAATAGATTGAGATGCCCGTAGGTCGTGCTCCGGTATTCCTGTCCGGACATAATGTGATAATCGCCACGGCTCCGGAGCGACGGCAGCCCCAGGCTGCGCTGCGGCGAATCGAGCGTCTTCATCACGCCGTTGTACGGACCGGCCGGCTCGTTGTAGGCGAGGATGCTCCCGAAGTGAATCTCCTCCGCTTCCATCAGGTCGAGAATGAGCGACTCGTCACGATCGTTCCCCTGCGCGAAATGGAGGTGCGGATCGCCCGAGTAATAGTCCTGCCGATCCATCGGGATCGGGCGCGCGAGCGTGAACTCAATGCGCCCCGCCTCGCCTTTCGGCACGATGACCGTTTTTCGCTGCGGACGATACTCAAGCCCTTTCCAGACTTCGACCGTCAGTTCCTCTCCCGGCGGAACCGAGAGACTGATCTCCCCCCAGCTGTAGAAGAACCGGCCGAGATACCGGAACGGCCCTTTCCCCTGCCGGTTTCCCTTGCCGACTTTCGGCCATTCGCCGGTGAGAGCGTACGGCGTGAGATAGTTGTTCTCCGGCTGGTAAAAGCTGCCGTCGGCTCCGACGACATTCACGCGGCAGAAGGTCGGCTCGCCGGTTTTCTCGTCGCGCGTAACGACCTGCAGTTTCGCGAGTCTTTCCCTGTCTTCTTTCGGTGCGCCGGGAGCTTTCGCGCCGGGTGCGGTGAAGAAGATCCCTTCTTCCTCCTTCGCCGGCTCATCAGCAAAGGTTCTCGCCGGAAGAGAAAGGGCGATAACGGCCGCGAGAATGACGAGCCGAAACGCCGCCGGGCAATTTCCTGCTTCGATACGGACGATCAAGCGCATGCGGAACCTTTGCTCGAGATAAGGTGAGCACAGCCCACCCTGCAAATCACTGGTTCCAACTACCGTACCCAAGAGCGATAGGCATCCGCAAACGCGTCGCTGCCGACGCGACGATTCACCGCGCTGCCAGCCACGGGTCGACTGCCTTTCCACCAGCAGGAGGTCCGTCGCCGCGAGTCTTCTCGCATTGACAAATTACTAACCATTTAGTATTTCACGCGTCTGCACGAGTCCAGACAACAGGGTTGCCCAAGGGAGTCGGGGGAACGGATGCTCGAGAAACGATGGATCGTGAGATCGCGGGCGTGGCTCGCAATTCTGATCATTCTTCCGTTCGCTGCCATTGTCGCCGTGTCGGAACCGCTGATCCCTCTGGACGATGCATCGAAGCTCGGCGTGTGGCTGGTTGGTTGGAGCCTGTTTCTGCTCGGTGCGCTCTACCGCTGGTGGGCAACGCTCTACATCGGCGGCCGGAAAGGGGAGGAGCTGATCTGCGAAGGTCCGTATTCCCTTTGTCGCAATCCGCTCTATTTCGGCACGTTCTCAATTTCGATGTCCATCGCTGCGTTGATCTGCAGCCTTTCATTCGCGGTCGGAGTCCTCGCGGCCTCCGTTTTTTACCTTGCCGTTACGGTCCGCGAAGAAGAACGGCGGCTCCAGATCCAATTCGGCGACGAATTCTTGAGCTATCGCGAGCGGGTTCCCATGTTCGTCCCACTTTCCACCAGCTATCATTCACCCGAGCGGATTCAGG
>JBFWWA010000049.1:0-13587 GCA_050246455.1 Planctomycetaceae bacterium | reverse complement strand
GTGTGAACGCTGCGGAACGGAACTCGCCCGTTCCCGCGAGCGATTGATTCAGATCCAGATCGCGCCGAAAACGATCACACTGCCCGACGAGCGATTTGCGATCGTCAAGCCGACTGTTATTCATTCCGGTCGAAAGCGTGAGATTCGGCGGAGCAAATTTTTCGGCTGCCGGATTACCGGTGTCAAAGGCCTTGTGGCTGACACCGAGATAGCTCGGCATCGTCATGAACGGCGAGCGCTGCACGCCGATGTAACGCGGCAGCCCGTCGGCACGAGGTCCACGAATCCGGCTTGCGATCATTCCAAAATCGGGATGCTCGGAACGCGCCTGCGATGTCGGATCCGGCACGGCCGGCGTTTTTCCGGTGAGCACTTCGATGCTGCCGTCGTTGTGGGCCGACATCTCGTGATAGAGCGACCGGATGATCGAAAACTTGTCCGCCCGCTGAGCCTGGAGCGGCATGTACTCGCAGATATCGATTCCCGGAACGTTCGTACGAATCGGATTGAGAGGCCCGCGATACTCCGACGGCGCATCGGGCTTCATGTCATAGGTTTCGAGCTGGCTTGGACCACCCCACATCCAGAAAAGAATGACCGAGGTCTCGGGATCCGAAGCTTTCGCGTGCGCTCGATTCGCGAGAATCTGCGGCAGCGTGAGACCACCCAGTGCAAGCATTCCGACGCGAAGGAATTCGCGACGCTGCAACGGCCCTGAGCAGAATGGGGGCATGTTCAACCCGGATCGTGGTTCGGTGGCGGCGAGGAAGGAATCCAGGCGGCGAATTACGACGGCAACAAACAACCCATCAACAACCGCTTGTGTATCGTATCCCCTGCAACCTTCATCCGCAATGGGGAACGGAACGAGACCCGCCCGTGTTCAGGCGACGATGCCGGCGAGATCAGGAACGCCTGACCCAGTTCGGATCGCGCTTTTCGAGAAACGCCGCCAAACCTTCCCGGGCGTCTTCAGTTTCTCTTGCCTCTGCAGAAACCTGAACGCTCGCGTCAATCTGCGCCATGAGCGAGGCGGCCGCGCAATAGCGGATGTGCTTCTTAGTGACCGCGAGAGCGGCTGGTGAACCCGTGAGGATCGAATCAGCGATCTCTCGCCGTTTGCATTCCAGTTCCGAAGGCGGACAGAGGAAATGACAAAGACCGATTCGCAGCATCTCGTCAGACGGTAGAGTGCGTCCCGACAGCAGGAACGCGGAGGCCGCTCCGGCACCAATGCGATAAACCAGCAGCGGAGTGACCACGGCCGCTGCGATTCCCCGCCTCGGTTCCGGTAAAGCGGCGCTTGCGGAGGTCGAAGCCAGCACCAGATCGCACGCGGCTACAATTCCCACACCGCCGGCCACAACCGGCCCCTGCAACACGCAAAGCGTGGGAATATCCAGATTGAAAAGTGCAGCCACGAAATTGCGATAAAGTCTCGCATCGGCATCCCACTCAGCCTTCGCATCCGTTGAGTGAGCCCGTGCCTGCATCTCTCCCAGATCCATACCGGCGCAGAACACCGGTCCATCCGCCGCGACGACCAGCAATCTCACATTCTCGTCTGCAGAAATCTGTTCGACAGTGCGCACGGCTTCTTCCAGCAAACCGCGCGTGAGTGCGTTTCGCTTGGAAGCTCGATTCAATTTCAGTTCGGCAATGCCGGCGTCAATGCGGAGCGCTATCAGTGGAGCCGTCATGAATTCAACCGATCATTCCTCGCCGTCGTGGTGAAGTCACGCTCTGCTTTTCTTGCCCATTTCGCCGATGTTTTCGGGAGCGGGCACCGGCATCTCAAGAATCGCAAGAGCGAGTGTTTTTCCCTGGCTGTCAATTCGAAGCGATCGGCTCGCGCCGCCACTCAGGACATCGTGGAGCACAAAATTGAAGGCGAAAATCCCGGGAAGTTCGAAGCGTTCAACAGCCCGCGGCTTGAGGGGAAGAAAGTATTCCGCGACCCGAGTTTCCGTCAGCACTTTCTTGAGATGCTCAAAACCGGAAACGGTATAGGCAATCACGCCGACATTGGCGTGGTTCCCTTTGTCTCCCGATCGGGCATGTGCAATCTCACCCAGTCGAATCATCCCGCTCATGTGAGCCACTCCTTCGCACTTTTCACGGTAGTCACGGGTGCGACGAGTTCGCGAGAGATTGTTGTCGGCCAGAATGAAAGTACCGGACGCGGGCGGGGACGCGCGTTGGCGTATCCGGTCACACCGGGGGGGCCCGCCGTCACCAGCGGAGCAAGTTCCCCGGCGAATCGTTCGACCGCTTCGCGAGAAGGATCATGCACGCTGATTCGCACAAGAACTTCCCAGGGATGCTCCGATCTCGGCCAGATTCCCGGTAGAGAATCTCCCGTACCGACACATTCGACATTCGTGCGCGCGTAGGTGTAACCCGCCCGTTTGAGCCGAGCGAGAATGGCGTCGGCCGCGTGGCGAGCATTCCTTTCGGCATTCCGTCCGCTGAGAACGAGTGTGCCGGCAGCGGTGTATCCGTCGTGATACGCCATTGAAACCTTGTATCGATCCGGAGCGGGGTTTCCGTTTGCACCTTCGACGCGGACGTGATTCGTCGAACTCTGAGTCAGGCGGACGTTCGTGAAATCGGTGTCGACGTCAGGTGTGAGGTAATGGGCAGGGTCGCCGATTTCATAGACGAGCTGCTCCGAAACCGTGCCCACAGTCACGGCACCCCCCGTTCCCTCGGGCTTGGTAATTGTGACGCCGCCGTTCTCCTCGACTTCGGCAATCGGATAGCCGACGTCGGCAATCGAAATTTCCGGAGTCCAGTCCGAATACATTCCGCCGGTCGCCTGCGCTCCGCATTCGATGAGATGACCGGCAACGGTGGCCTGAGCGAGGTGCTGCCAATCGTTCCATTGCCATGCATGTTCATGGACCGCGGGACCGACCGTCAGACTCGCATCCGCAACACGGCCGGTGATGACAATTCGTGCGCCTTCGCTCAGAGCATCGACGATCCCGCGAGCTCCCAGATAGACATTGGCGCTGACGAGCTTCTGTCGGACTGTTGCAAACGGTTCGCCGGTTTCAAAATTCGAAAACGACTCACCCGCTTCCATGCAGCGATCAAGGTGCGGAAATAGATCGTCTC
Source organism: Planctomycetaceae bacterium (assembly GCA_050246455.1). Lineage (GTDB taxonomy): Bacteria > Planctomycetota > Planctomycetia > Planctomycetales > Planctomycetaceae > CAZVJA01. The sequence goes on along the minus strand of JBFWWA010000049.1, from coordinate 10,467 downwards.
CTCCCACCGCCGCCACTCCAAGATCACGCATTCCGGCTGACGCAAGGACCTCGGACGCTTCTCTGGCGCAACCCGTCGGGTTCATGCCGCCGGCGTTCGTCACGATCTTCAGACGGGCCTGCGATGACAGCGACGGGATCACTGTGCGCAGCACGCCCGGGAAATCGGTCACGTATCCGACCTGCGGATTGCGAGATTTCTGATACGCGAGGATCGACATCGTCAGCTCGGCCAGATACTCGAGGGTGAGATAGTCAAGCCGACCCGCCTCCGCGAGCAAGCGGGGCGCGTCGAGATTGTCTCCCCAGAATCCAGCGCCGTTGCCAATCCGAATCGTTTTCATGCTGCGTTCGAAACTGCGGTCAACGTATGAAGAAGAAGTCTCAGTTTAACAATTTACGCATTGCGATGCGCCGTACCTAGCCTGCGTGGTTTGGTCACAGATTGTTCTCACGTCAGGTCCAGCACGTGACACGTCCCTTTTCTGATGGCGGAAAGGCAATGCACGTTTGCAGCCCGCCCGGAGGTAGTCCGTTTCCGGTTGGTCAACGCCGAAAAAAAGCGAGAGCAAGCGGTTGCTGCCAGCAGGTGAAGACGCCGCGTAACGGCCGCTTTTTGGCTGGTTTTCACGCCTTCACCCGCCGTTCTCAAAATCCGCCAATTCCGATACGATTCCGCCCCTATTTCCACGGTCCGTACGCAGGCTCACGAGGGAATCGACAGATGCCGGATCACGGACGATCCTCGACACGATCATTCGCACGCATCGCCCAGGCGAGCGGGGAGTGTCAGCCCCCTGTTTCTTCATCACGAAAACAGTCGTGCGATGCCGAGAATTTAACGAATCCAACCGGGGGTTCACCCCCCCGGCTCGCCTTAACGCGGGGAAGGATGCTCGGCGGAGTCGCGGCGGCATTGCTGCTCATCGGTGCGTTGTCGGTATCAAGCGCCGCCGAGCCGCGCACCCCCGAACCGAAGGCGAACGCACAATCGACAGTCGCGGGACCAACGCCATTACAGGACGACGCGAACCTGCATGACGTCGCGTTCGTCGGCACGGAAATCGGCTGGGCCGTTGGTGACCGTGGAACTGTCTGGAAGACACGCGACGGCGGCGAGACATGGGAGTTTCTGAAAACTCCGGTCGACTGTTCGCTCAAGAGCGTTTGCTTTCTGTCGGACCGGATCGGCTGGGCCGCAGGTGGCGGCATCACTCCGTACACGCACCTTAGCTTTGGTGTCGTACTTTACACGCATGATGGCGGCGTCACCTGGAAGAAGATCACTACGGCTCCACTCCCGCACGTGGAATACATTCGATTCTTCACGATGCAGGAAGGAGTCATTGCCGGTGCTTCCGACGCGGGTCATCCGACGGGGATTCTCGTCACACACGACGGCGGAAAGACCTGGGAGAACGTCGACGGTACGCGACAAACCGGCTGGCGAGCCGCGGATTTTCTGCGGCCCGACGTCGGCGTCACCGCGGGATTGCGAGGAGCGACCGCCCAGATTGACGCCAAAGTACTCGAGTCGCGCAATAGCCGTGTCGGACTGCAGAATCTGCATGATCTGAAATTGAATGCGGATGATTCGGGGTGGCTGGTGGGCGATGGCGGACTCGCGCTGGTGACTGCAAACCGAGGAGTCACCTGGCAGGAACCGCCGACACCCCTGCCGCTCGATCTTCGAAACATGACTGATTTTCACGCCGTCGCATGCCGCGGAAAGAATGTCTGGCTGGCCGGATCTCCCGGAAGCGTCATCTGGCATACGCCAGACGGGGGGCATTCCTGGTTAAAGCAGCGCACCAATCAATCGTCCCCCATTGCCAGAATCCGCTTTTCGAATGATGAGAACGGCTTCGCCGTTGGCGCGTTTGGTCTGATCATCCGAACGAAAGATGGAGGACGAACGTGGAGCCACTGCCGGGGTATGAATCGGCGAGCTGCGATCCTTTCAATGCACGCGTATCCCAGCCGGGTTTCCTTTCCCCTGATTGCGAAGCAGTCAGCGGATCTTGGCTATCGCAGCGTCGCGATTCTGCCGGCGCGCGGCGACATCGGACAAGACAATATCGGCCGCTCCGAACTGGACCTGCAACTCGAGACCTCTGTGGTCGCCGCGGGAGGATCTGCGGGCGAGTTTGGCTGGCAGTTTCCCGTCGGAGCACCGGACCTCGGTCACGATGCCGCAAAACTGCTTGCGGAGTGGAACCGTGTGACCGAAGGAAAGCTCCAGGAAGTGCTGCTCGGGCGGATTGTCGCCCAGATTCGCACCTGGAAACCGGAGATTATCGTACTCGATGAACCGCCTGCCGATGACGCCGCAACACGGCTACTGAACGAAGCAGTGCTCGCGGCGGTGAAACAGGCCGAAGATCCCACGTGGCATATTCCACAGAACGAACTCGCCGAGTTGGAACCGTGGAAAGTCAAACGAGTCTTTCTGCGTGTTCTCCGCGGCAGCAGTGGGGAAACCGTTGTTGATGCCAATCAATACTCGCAGAGACTCGGCTCGACGATTCTCGATGTCGCTGCACCCGCCGCCGCAAGATTGATCGACGACCTGGTCGTTCTCGACGGACGGGAAGAGTATCGACTGATCGCCGATGGCAGCGCAAATGACGTCGTCTCCGATGCTCCCCGCGACTTCTTCGCTGGACTTTCGATTGCGCCGGGAACCGACGCAAGGCGAATCCTGAGTTTCGATAACGGAACCAGGGGTGACGAGGCCGAGAAACGCGCCCAACACCGCCGAAATTTCCAGATGGCTGCAAAAAGCGCAATGAATGATCCACGGCAGTCAGCGCAGCTCATCGGCCAGTTGCGAGAATCGACAGCGGGCCTCCGCGCGGATCAGGCGGCGACGCAACTGCTGCAGCTTGCGGAAAACTATCGCCGCAATTCTCAGTGGGATCTGGCCGACTCAACGCTTATCGAACTGGTTTCGCGATACCCCAGCGAGCCGGCAAGTGCGGTCGCGATGAAACTCCTGTTTCAAACATGGGCTGGAGCAGAACCGACATGGCAACGCCTCCGTAGAACTCGAATCGAAAAATCGACGACATCCGTCAGCACTGCAGCTGTGAGCGCGACCTTCGAGAGGGTCGAGCATTTGCTCCAGGTGGATCCTGCGCTCCGCGAGACCGTCACACTGAACGACGGCCCGGATCCGCTGCAACTGGTGAGTGATACTGGCTCCATCGAACTCAGCGGTTCGCGCGACATCCAGACAGCGACAGTGGAACACTGGCAGAATCAGGCCTTTCAGATGGCCGCATTGATTCGCGCGAAGTCGCCGGCCCTCTACGCCACGCCGGGAATCCAGTTCCCGCTATCAGCCCTCTGCCGGCAACGGGGCAAAACCGCACAGGCAATGGGGTTTCTCGGGAAGTATCAGGCCGGCGAGGAATCGCCGGGCGACGCTTGGAGCATCGCTGCCGCGTCCGAAGCGCATCTGGCAGAAGCGGGTGCCAACCAGACACGCCGCACTTTAAAATGTCTCGCGGCACGCGTTCCTCCAATGCTCGACGGCGTACTTTCGGACGACTGCTGGCAGGAGGCGAAAGAGATCCGGCTGACCAGATCCGATGTTGGAAATGACGGCAGCGCAGCTCCCATCGCGTTTCTGGCGTACGACGCCGAACATCTCTATTTTGCAGCCAGCATACCGCGTGCACCCGGCGTCGATTACAGCGGACCAATGAAAGCTGGTCGGACGCACGACTCCGAGTTGACGGGACATGATCGCATCGTCCTCGCATTCGATACGGACCGCGACTACGCCACCTGGTACACAATCGCAATCGATGAGCGCGGATGGTTGAACGAGCGCTGCTGGGACGACGGGACGTGGAATCCCCGGATGTGGGTCGAAGTCGCCGCCGATGAAACGCACTGGCGAATTGAAGCGGCCATTCCCTTCGACGAAATGATGCCTCCCAGCCGGCGTCCGCGTGAGGCCTGGGGAGTCGGAATCGTTCGAGTCATTCCCTCCAGCGGCGTAGAGGGATGGACGCATCCGGCGGCATCAACCCCACGACCCGAATCCTTCGGCGTCGTGCGGTTCGAATAGGCGGGACAGTCCCGCTGCGCGACTGCAAATCCGGAAACCGCAGCGCCGACAATCCAACAATTACCCTGCAACGCAGCTTAGGGCTTGGTCGCCGCATCGCATCGACAAACCATATCTCCACAGCCCGGACAACCCTGCCCGTACTTCTTACGAATGGCAGCATCCAGATCCACACCGGCAACATTCGCAAGCGTTGCAAGCCACGCGAGGACGTCGGCAAACTCCGCTGCCTGCTCGTCGCGGCTTTCCTCGCGTAGCGAAGCAGCCAGCTCCCCGATTTCTTCCATCAGCCACATGAAGGTGCCGTCGATTCCGCGGACTTCGTCTTTCCGGGAATACATCCGATCGATCAACAATTGAAGTTCTGCGAGCGTGAGAGGCTGTGGATCAGTCACGGTACTTCTCGTCGAGGGTATAGGGACATCGTCGGATTCGAGATCGGAATCCTTCGCGGATGATATCGATTCCCGGGCCGCTCTGCAGCCAGGTCGATCATTCCAGAGATTTCAGAAGCCGAACCGCTTCCGGTTGACCCGGGGTTCGTTTCAGCACCGCTTCGAGATGTGCTCGCCCTTCTGACTTCTCGCCCGCATCCAGATGGGCTCGAGCCGCTGCCAATTGGAGCAGGTCATCTCCGGGTTTGAGATCCAGTGCGGTCTCCAACTCAAGAATCGCACGAGTTCGATTCCCCAATCCGGTCCACGCCTCACCCAGCATGCGATGGACCTCCGCATCGAGCACATCGACAAACAGTGCCTGCCGACCGTACTCCACTGCCGCATTCCAGTTCTTTGCAGCCAACGCCAGTTCCGCCAGCTTCTTGCGCGGCGCAGGATTATCAGAGTCAAGTTCTGCAAGCTTCCGCAGCGCATCGACCGCACGCTGAACGTCGTTCTGCCTCTCGGCAGCCTTCGCCAACCCCTCGAGAAACGGCTTCTGAGACGCGGGGAAACTTCGCAGGCCCAGATCAAACAACTCCATTGCTTCCGAATTATTCTTCGTTTCAAGCTCGATCTGCGCCAGCAGCAGTACGACGTCACGATGAGGGCTTTCCCGATCGAGCGCTGCCGTCAAGACCTTGCGCGCCGCGTCCATTCTTCCGGACATTCTGTCGAGTCGCGCAAGTACCAGACCCGCGATACTTTCCCGGGGATTCTTCTGAATCGCGTCCTCGGCTATTCGGCGGGCATCTTCCTTCCGTCCCGCACGGAGAAGCGCATCCGCATAGATTGCCGCCGTCTCCGTTTCACTCGGATCGTTCTTATAGTTGCGTTCTGCGACGTCGAGTGGAGTTGATGGTTGAGGTTCAGATTTTCGCAGCTCTGTCACGAGCTGATCGAGAAACTCGCGGTACTGCTTCTCCACGATATCCGTCTTCACTCCGAGCGCCTGTTCAATTGCCTTTTCTGTCGAAAGGTTCTCGCGGTAAGCGTTCAGCAATTTTCGAATCGATTCTGCACCATACTTTTCAGTGATCAGTTGCGCGTATAAGCGGCTTTGACAGTAAGCAAACTGCCAGTCGTCGGGAGAAACGGGCCGCTGGAAGCCTTCATCCAGATTGGCAAGAGTGCGAATCTCTCCTCGAGGAACCCGTTCGAGCAGCAGTCTGTCCCACAATTCCGGACGTGGAGACTTCTCAGCCGAAACCGCGAGCGCCTCGGTGAACCAGTGAGGAATATTGAAATTCGTTTGCTGCAGGGTGATGACGTGGACGAACTCGTGCTTCAACACTCGCGCCCAATTGAACGGTTCTTTGGCAGCGGTCGGCGAAGCCATTGCAACCATCATTCCGGTGGAAGCTCCAATTGTCTGAATCCAGGGGAGTCCCACCATGCGCGCACTGAACCACTCGTGGGCCGAACGGCCTGATGACTTATTGAAGATCTCGAATTGAGTTCGCTGCAGGGGTTCAAAGCCGAATTCTGCCGTCAACTCTCCGTAGATTTCTTCGAGGTACTCCGACATGTAACGCCCCAGCGTTCGGTCGAGCTTCGAATCGACGCGAATCACGAAGTGATCGGTCGAGATGACTTCATAGCCATCAAGAAGGCGTATCACTTTCCGCATATTGCTGACGCGGATGTGATAGGGGTCCGCTTCAAATGCCTCATCAAGAATTCTCCGAGCCTCGTCGGTTTTCCCGGTGCGCATATACAGCAGGCCGAGCGCAGTTTTCGGCTCGGGAAGTTGCGGCATCAGATTCACCGATTTTTCGTAGCAAAGTTCGGCCGACCGAAGTTGCCGCCGCATCTCGAGGACCTTGCCGAGGTCCAGAAAGAATTGACCAGGATGTGCGTTCCGTACCAGCAATTTGACCACGGCCTGAGAGAAACGGGACTGCGAAAACGGCTTGTCGCCTGGAATCGGTTTCCCTAGAAATGATGCCAATTCATCCAAGCTCGGAATGCCGTCATCCAGAAGGTCACAGGCTGCAATGCGCGCGAGGACGCGTTCATCGGCCGGGTTGATCGCGATTGCCTTTTCCGCGTAGAGACGCCCCTCGCCAATCCGCCCTCGAACAAGCTCAACGTCCGTCTTCAACAGGAACGCATCGATGCAACTCGGATTGACTGCCAAACTTTCGTCGGCGCGTCGAATTGCCAGATCGAGGTCCTGATGTTCGAACGAGGCGATTCCGAGAGAAACGAGGACCGAAGCCGCTCTCGGATTGATCGCCAGCGCTCGATGGAACTCCGGCAAAGATTGTTCGCGGTTGTACTTCTCGAGAAGCAACGCTCCTGAAAGTTCGTAGGCCTGCCAGCATTCGGCGTTCTTCTTCAGCGCATCCGGACAGAGCGTGTTGACCACAAAACTGTAAATCTGCGTGTTCCGGTTCCATCGAGCATATTGCACTGCGCCGCGGGCGACCTGAAGGAGAGTCTCTTCGTCTTCAGGCTGCGCCTGGTTGTAGTAACGTATAAACCAGCGGAATCCCTCATTCGCTTCATTGAGTCTGCCGACGGCGGCATTCAATTCCGCCTCGACGAGACGTGCGGCAGGAAGATCTCCGTCGATCTTCAACGCGAGCTCAACATCACGCCGAGCTTCATCAAGGCGCCCGCTTCGGAAATGCAGTTCCGCCAGCCGTGCGAGAAGCCGGGCGTTTTGTGGAACCACCTTGATCGCCGACTGCACGACTGCCCGGGCCTTGGCAAGCTCGCCGGTTTCTTCGTGCGCGCGGCTCAGTCCGAGCGCGACTTGCGGGGCGATGTCCATCGAGTTCGCGAGCGAAGTAAAGGCCTCGATCGCTTCGCCGTATCTCCCCCGATTCAGATGGCTTTGCGCATCAGCGAGCGTCAGCCCGTTCGATTGACCGAATAGATCAAAGGGCACACCCCAGGGGGCGATTGCAAGCAGCAGTATGAGCCAGCAGCGGTATCGCACCCGGCTCCCCTTCTCGAACAGGTGGTCGATCCCAACAGACGCAGCGGCGGCTTGTCTGAAATTAGCCGACGTGCACCTCGGAATTCAATCCGAAACATGCAGGAATGCGGACCGGGTGCAAGAGATGCAGCCGCACGCGTTCAGATAAAAAGGGTGGAAGCCGGTCCAAATGGCTTTCGCCTTCTGGACCGGCTTCCGGAATCCCTCTCTCCCTAACGTCGCCTGATAATTTCCTGCAAAGTTGTGTGGCAGCCTCGCCAAGGCCGCTCAATATCTTCAGCGAATCTTCAGGCTCGCGACGGCCATGATGGCCAGAAGCGCGGAGCCGATCCAGAATCGCACGACAATCTTGATCTCGTGTTGCCCTTTGAAAAGAAAGTGATTGTGAAGCGGACTGCAGCGAATCAGCCGGTTACCGGTCAATCGGAACCAGCCGACTTGCAGAATGACGCTCAGAGTCTCAATCACAAAAATTCCACCGATGATCACCAGGAGAATTTCCTGTCGGGTCGCTACGGCGGCCAGCGCGAAAAGCGCGCCGATCGGAAGCGAACCCGTATCTCCCATGAATACTTGTGCCGGATAGCAGTTGAACCAGAGAAACCCGAGGACCGCTCCAACCATCGCCGCCATAACGACCGCCAACTCACCGCAGCCCGCGATGAACGGAATTCCCAGGTAATCCGCCATCACGCGATGGCCTGCCAGGTACGTCAATGCGACAAACGCGGCTCCCGCGAAAATTGTACATCCACTCGCCAGACCATCGAGTCCATCCGTCAGGTTGACCGCATTCGAACTGCCGACGAGCACGAAGGTGCTCCAGGCGATGAATCCAACGCCGAGCGCCAGACTCGCACCGCCGATAGGCCAAATGAGATCGAGCCCCTGAGGCTTATCAAAATGCTCAAAGTAGAGAACAGAACCAGCGATAACCGAAAGAACGGTTTGTGCGGCAAATTTCTGTCGGACCGACAACCCGTTCCGTGATGTGCGAAGCTTGATCCAATCGTCGATCGCGCCGATCGTGGCGAAACCGATCGCAATGCCGATTGCGAGCTGAACATACCTGTTCGACAGATCCGCACAAAGCAGGACCGCGATCAGGATTGCTCCCACAACGAAGATTCCTCCCATTGTGGGCGTTGCTGACTTTCCGGCTTGAATTTCGTTGAGTCTTTCTGAACCGCTGTCGATCCTTTCGCGAAATCGTGCCTTGAGCCAGCGGATGGCCGCCGGCCCCAGGATCATTGCCATCAGAAACGAAAGCACGCTGGCAAGCGCAGTGCGCGCCGTCAGGAATACCCTTGAGTCGCCGGAGGTGGCGAGTTCCAAGCGTTCCAATAACGGTGCAAACTGGTTCAGCAGCCAGAAGAGCATGCCCGTAACCGAACAACTTCAAGAACGATTCGATGTGAACTGAACTGACCGAAGACCGCGAATCCATTTGCAGGCGAGAGGGGATCTCGCCGAGGTGTGTCCCCGGGCGCCGGGGATAACCCCGGCGCCCGGTAATCAGGTTTCGTCACGAAGCGGCCTTTGGAGTGATTGACCCAGAAATCACTTGTTCCAATTGCCTATGTGCTCCCGCCCGATCGAAATCGAACGGCACGTCGGATCCCCGCAAACCCTGACGCACGTGACGAAACCCTCAAAACTATGCGCAAGCCCGCGCGGGTGTGCGGGCCGTATGTTGTCGGACGTTCTGCTCCTTGTGTTCGCGCAACCATTCGAGAACGCGCTCCATGCGCATCCCGCGCGACCCTTTCACCAGCAGCATTGCTCCCGAGTCGACCCAGCAGTCGAGCACTGTCAGGAGCGAATCCAATGTTTCACACTGTGCCATGCGATGGGGATCCATCCCCGATTCGCGAGCCCCGCGCACCACGTGTTCCGACTGCTCGCCGAACACGATCAGGTGATCGAGACCGCTTGCGGCTGCCTGCCGCCCTAACTCGCGATGGCATTCCACGGTGCGAGTGCCGAGTTCCAGCATGTCACCGGCAATCAGAAGTTTCTTTGCGTCACCCTTCCAGGTCCGCAGAACCTCACATGCCGCCTGCATCGAACTCGGATTCGCGTTGTATGTGTCGTCAATGACCGACCAGGTGCCGATCGTCTCCAGTCGGCAGCGTCCTGCCACCGGCTCGAACGATCGGAGCCCTTCTGAAATAGCATCGTTCTCCATGCCGACTTCGCGGGCGATGGCAATCGCCGCGAGAGCCGCCGTCAGGTGATGTCGACCTGTCGCCATCACCTCATAAGTTTTGCCGTCGACTCGGAACTTCAGGCGTTCCGGCTCCACCGAAACCGAAGTTGCGCGAACGTTGTTCTGTGTATTCTCGCCGACGTAGATCACCGGGCATTGTGTTCGTGCTGCGAGTGCCGACGACCTTGCGTCGTCACCCGACAGGACGGCAAAACCGCTGGGAGGAATTGCTTCGACAAGTTCTCCCTTCGCCTGCACAATCTGTTTCTCGCTGCCGAAGCTGGAAAGGTGGGCCAGTCCGATCTTCGTTATGACGCCGATCTCCGGCGCTGCGATTCTCGCCAGGTCCCGAATCTCTCCGATGCGGGACGCACCCATCTCCAGGACTGCAAATTCGTGACTCTTTTCAATGTCGAGAATGCACAACGGCAACCCGACATGATTGTTGTAATTCCGCTGGCTCTTCGTTCCGCGGAAGCCTGCCTGCAAAACCGCATGAATCATCTCGCGCGTCGTGGTCTTCCCGACGCTTCCCGTCACGCCGATTACGAGCGCCTCCTGGCGATCGCGATACCAGCGTGCAAACTTTCCCAGTGCGTCGAGCGTATCGGGCACGGCGATTGCCGGACGCCCAACAGACGACGCAATTTCATTACGAACCACCGATGCAACCGCGCCACGCTTGACCGCTTCGCCGATGTAGTCGTGCCCGTCATGCGTTTCCCCGCGGATCGCCCAGAACAAGTCACCGGCGCGCAATGTCCGCGAGTCAATCGAAACACGGTCGAACGTGATGC
>JBFWWA010000048.1:0-13595 GCA_050246455.1 Planctomycetaceae bacterium | reverse complement strand
CGGCAAATTGCCGGTCGGATCGAGGGTAAGCCGACCCGCGTCCCACTTCCCGGAGTTTCGACGTAACCGAGCTTCCCGAGAGTGGTTGGACCGCGGAATTCCCACGCTGCTCGGATTTTTTCTTTGATCTTTCCCCCCGGATTTGTGAAGATCCAGTGGTCCTGTCTATTTCGAGCGCCGCCGCACTTTCTCATTTCTCGCGGCGGCGCCCATACAAGCTGACGAGGTGATGTCATGGCCGTACCGCTCAGGGCCCGGGACATCATGGTGACCGATCTGGTCATCGTCCCACCGCAGATGGATGTGTTCGAAGCCATCGGGATACTTCTGAAGCACCGCATCTCCGGTGCTCCGGTGGTCGACGAGGATGGGCGCTACCTCGGAGTCTTCTCCGAAAAATGTTCGATGAGTGCACTCGTCGAATCGGCCTATGAGCAATTGCCGACAACCGAGCTCTTCGCGTACATGGACACCGAAGCCATGACGATCGAAGAAGAGACCGACTTGCTCGCGATCATGGAAATCTTCGAAACCACGCGCTTCCGCAGATTGCCGGTGGTCCGCGACGGCAAGCTCTGTGGCCAGATCAGCCGTCGCGACGTCCTTTGCGCCGTGCATAGTCTGCGCATGAGCGCACCGGATCGGGAACAGGTGCTTCGTCACCTCGCAGCCATGGTCGCACAGGATACGGCCCCAGCGGACTGACCCGCCTGCCGTTCCACGGGCGACGATTGCACCGGCACGCGCGAACAAAGCGATTGTGCCGCCGCCGGAGACCGCAGTTTCGCTCGTTTCCACCGCGGAAATCCCCCGCTCCGTCTCAGGTTGCGCGCAGTCGCAGCGCCGTTTGGGAATGCGCCCTAGACTTAACCTGCGGTTCGAAACGCTCTCCTGCGGGAAACCCCTGACGGTTTCTCTCAACATGGGTGACGAGTTTCTGAAACGCCGGACGATTCCCAATCAACGCTCACGAGTCGAACTGTGGCCAAAGATCGTGAACGAGTTACGAAAGCGCTCGACGCGCTGACGATGGGGCTGTTCCCCATTGTCGAGCGCGAGATGAAGAGGGTCTATGCCGGCCGCTGGCATGACGTGGCGCTCGCAAGCTTTCGTGAAGAACGGGGAATGGGCCGCTCCAACCCCGGCGCGCTCCACTGGGACGCGCAGGCGGTTCTGACCGTCATCTGGGATCAGTGGAACCGGGTCTTTCGGGATCGGCTCGATCAGTTCGAACGGAGCCTGATCAGCGAACTTCGCGAGTTCCGCAACCAGTGGGCGCACCAGGTCAACTTTGACTTCGACGACACGTACCGCATTCTCGACGACGTCGAGCGACTGCTCCGCGCTGCGGGCTCGCCCGAATGCGAAACCGTTGCCCGAGATCGCCGCGACCTGCTCCGCTCGCACTTCAGCCAGGAAGCGCGCGCCGCTCATCGGAAGGGGCAGATGGCGAAACGGAAGTGGCAGGATATCGGCGTGTACGGCGTCTGCTGTGCCTCGCTCGTCTTCGTCATCCTCGAGTACTTCGGCATCCATTACTGGATGTTCGCCGCGGTCGTGACCGTCGGGTTCGGCTACCTCACCTATCACCGCATGACCGCCCCCCCTCTGATGTACTTCGGGCCCCACGAATGTGCGACCTGCGGGAAAATCATCTACGGCGACACCTGCCCCTACTGCGAAAGCGCTTCTGAATAGCCCTTCATCCCTCGCGGCTGCCGCTGCTTTCCCTTTCTTTCGAACCTTTCTAGAGTAGAGGCCGTCTTTTCCCGGGAGACCGCTCCCGAACGTTCGCACGCAGCGGACGGAAGTCGCACTCTCTTACGGTTCGGGCAGCGAGAGATGATTGTCAGCTGGAAGTGGCTCGGCGAATACGTCGCATTGAAGGAACCGGTCGAGCAGATTGCCGCTCGACTCACCATGGCGGGGCTGAACCTCGAATCGATCTCGAAGGTCGGCGACGATTCCGCCGTCGATCTCGAAGTGACGAGCAATCGTCCCGACTGCCTCGGGCACATCGGCATCGCCCGCGAAGTCAGCGTCCTCACCGGGGCTCCGCTGAAAGTGGCCGAGGCGCAGCCGCCGGTCTCGAAGGATCCAACGTCGGCGGCGACCTCCGTCGAAATTGAATCGCTCGATCTCTGCCCGCAATACATCGCCCGTGTCATCCGCGGCGTGAAAGTCGGGCCGAGCCCCGCCTGGCTCGTGGAACGGCTCACGACCATCGGCATCACGCCGATCAACAATGTCGTCGACGTCACCAACTACGTCCTGATGGAATGCGGTCAGCCGCTCCACGCATTCGACTTCGACAAGCTGCACGGCAAGCGAATCGTCGTGAGACTCGCCCGCAAAGGAGAGAAGATCGAAGCGATCAACCAGCGCACCTTCGAGCTCGAACCGGAGATGTGCATCATCGCCGACGCCGATCACCCGGTCGCGATCGCCGGCGTCATGGGTGGCCGCGAAACGGAAATCAGTGATGCAACGACCAACGTCCTTATTGAAACCGCGAACTTCGCTTCGCTCTCGATCCGCAGCACCGCACGAAAGCTCAGCCTGCACAGCGACTCGTCGTATCGATTCGAACGGAGCGTCGACGCGACGCGCCTCGACTGGGCGAGCCGCCGCTGTTGCGAGCTGATTCTGCAGATTGCCGGCGGGGAACTGCTCGACGGCTCTGTCTTCGCCGGCACGCCGCCGGTCGACGAGCGGCCGCCGATCGTCCTCCGGTTCGCGCAGATTTCGCGCATTCTCGGCATCGACGTTCCGCGAGACCGGGCGATCTCCATACTCCAGTCGCTCGGCTGCGAGCTGCGCGGAAAGGCCGGCGACGACCGGTGCGAATTCATCGCCCCATCCTGGCGGCGCGATCTCACGCGCGAAGTGGATCTCATCGAAGAAGTCGCCCGCGTGCACGGGTACGATAAAATCCCGCAGAATGTGGCCGTCCCGCTGCAGCTCAGCAGCCGGACGCGGCGCGACCGTGTGACCGGCCGCATCCGCGAGCTGCTCACCGGCGCTGGATACTACGAAGCGGTCACGCTCTCGTTCATCAGCAAGGACCTGGCGGAGTTGTTCCATCCGCACAGCAACCGGCCGAGCCTGCAGGTTGACCACTCCTCGCGCCGGCACGAGAACCTGCTCCGTCAAAGCATCATCCCCAGCCTGCTCGTCTCGCGCCGCGAAAACGAACGGCACGGCACGTTCGACGCGCAGCTCTTCGAGATCGCACGCGTTTACCTCGAAGCGGCCCCGGGCGAACCGGAAGAGAAAGTCGAGCCGACGATGATCGGCATGGTCAGCGGCAAGTCGTTCGTTGAGGTGAAAGGGACCATCGAATCGCTCGTGGCGCGTCTTAATCCGAAGAGCACGGTGACCGTCGAATCGTCGGACCTTCCTCAATTTGTGCCGGGACGCGGAGCCCGCCTGCTCGTCGACGGCAAATTACTGGGATGGATCGGCGAGCTTGATCGGAGCGTTTCCGACCGCCTCGACCTGCGCGACTCCGTGACGGTTGCCGAGCTCGAGCTGTCGGCCCTCGATGCTGCGTCGGATCTCATCGCGGAATTCTCGCCACTCCCGCAGTTCCCCGCAGTCGAGCGCGATCTCAACTTCATCCTCGATGAAGGAGTGCTCTGGAAGGATCTCGAGTCGGTCGTGCGGAGCGCCGCCGGTCCGCATCTCCAAACCGTCGGATTCGGGGGGCAATACCGCGGCCAGCAGATCGGAGCGGACCGAAAGAGCTACGTCGTCACCGTCAGCTATCGCGCAGCGGACCGCACACTGACGAACGACGAAGTCGAGCAGGCGCAGAGCGCCGTCATCAAAGCTTGCACCGAAAAACTCGGCGCCGCACTCCGCTGATTCCGCAGGCTGGGCACAGCCGACTCTGCTCCAACTAGAACGGGCGGCGCTTGTCGGAGAAGATCACGCGGCCGAAGTCCTGCGGTCGGTGAAACTGCGGCTCCGGACCGGTCCCTTCAGACCATTGGCTGAACTGCTCGTTCGTCTTGCCGCCGAGCCGATTCAGATTCAGATGCCAGACGTCTCCCGGTTTCGGCGGCGTGTTCTTTGCGACCTTTTCGTATCCACTCAACGGTATGGCCGCTTCGAGCACCCAGTACTGATCGGTGTCGCTGTCGTCGTTGAGCGTGCCGTAGACGCGAACCGCGGTCTTGAGCCCTTCGGGATTCCAGCTTTTGTCGGAACCCCCTTCCACGCCTTTCAGATGCGAATGGTCGAGCCACGCACCGGTCACGCTCATTTCAATGTTGAAATAAACTTCGGGCTGATCAGGATTCGGGGCCGCGAAGACTTCGACGGCGTCGTCAAACCAGACCGCACTGTCGCGCTCGGTGTGCGTTCCGGAAACGTGGGCGTCCTCGCAAAGGTAGGCGACGTACAGGAACTTATCGTCCCAGAGCATCTTCGCGACCGTCTGTTCCTTCTTGCCCGACTTGTACCAGCCGAATCGGAAGTCTCCCACGCTCTCAGCGGCGATCCAGGCGGGCTCGTCGAGCCGTCCGTCAATTGTGATCGGCGTCGAAGCGCGGTGAATCGAGTACGTCGGCTTCTCGTCGGCGGCGAACAGGTTCGTTGCGCAAAGCAAAATCGCAAAAACTGAGCACGCTGAACATCGCATGAGATTTCCCGCATCGAGAGTGACAGGCGGAGAGTCACGTCGAATGTGACCGGCCCCCATCGTAACCGGCCGACATCCCCGGACAAAAGGGGGGATGCCGGCCGGATCGAGTTCACAATGTACGGGCGGCAGTTTGACGGAAGCTGCAACCGCCGCTGCGCCGCGAGGGAATTCAGGGAAGGAGGATGGTAATTCCCTCGCGGAGTCCATCGGGACTGCGCAGGCGGTCGCGGTTCGCATCAAAGATTCTCTGAGATTTCGCGCGGCTTCCATACGTTTTGAGCGCAATCGACTCGAGCGTCTCGCCGCGTTTCACCCGGTGAAGCCGACCGGTCGCTGCCGAAGGTTTTGGCGGCGTCTGCATCGGGATGATCTGCATTTCCGATGTTTCATCCTTCTGCTCTCCCTTCGGGAAGTATTGCATGCGCATGTCCGGAAGATCGCCCGGAGGAACTTGCGAAAGCGGTCGCGGCTTGGTCGGCATCGGATCCCCCTGCAGCGTGCGCGGCGAGAAGGGTGACCGGCTGACCGGAACAAACTTTTTGGAAGGGAGGCGACCGAGCGCATCCGCTCCGCCGGACGTGCCGGAGCGAGGCTGCTGGAAGCCCACCGATGTGGATTCAATCCGCCGATTCATCGACGCGCCGCTGTTCCGCGAATTCTGCGGCGACGTTCCCTGGCGATCGAAGTTGTAGGCCTCGGTCCCGCTCGATTGCGGATTCCTCTGGCGAGCCGAGCGGGATTGCGCGGGAATTCGCAGCATCATACCGGCGCGCAGATCATTCGGCGTTCTCAACGTGTCGCGATTTGCATCGAATATCTCGATGTAGCGGCTGCTGCTCCCGAGGTAATGCGACGCAATTCCGGTCAGCGTGTCCCCCGGTTGTACGCGGTGCATCCCCGCGAGTTGCGGCGGCATATCGTCGTCGCTGTTCATCGCGTGGGGGTAGTTCCCGTCATCGGTCGAGTCTGTTTCCCATCCCTGGTTCTTTCTCGGAAGCCAGACGTCGTTACTGCGCGTCGCCTGCCCTTTCGATACGGAGACCGGTCGCGAATTGCTCTGCTGCGGACGAGTGTCGGGCCTTCTCGCACTGTTGTTCTCCGGCCTGTAATAGTCCGGGGTCTCCCAGTTATTGCGCTTCGACGCGTTCTCGTTGGTGAACGCAGGCCTCGCCGGTTCGTCCGAGTTTGACGAAGCAAACGGCGTATCGGCTTCGATCCCTTCGAGCGTCACTCCGGTCGGCGTCGCTTCCGGCTTCTTGCTTGTGAAGCTGCCGGAATCGAGATTGCCGGTGTAAGGCTTCGGTCCTTCCTTGTCCGAGATCGCCTTGTCGAGCGCGCTGGGATTCTGCAGCTGCGGCCCGTTGAAGATCGAACCGGTTTCATTGCGGAAGCAGAATGCACCGGCGAATCCGATGAGAAGAATCGCCAGCGAAAGGCCGAGGACTTTGTCGCGTTGCATGATTACGCCACCGAGGTACCGAATGGAGTCGAACGACTGTTGTTCGACATATCGGCCGGGGTGACGGAGAGAGGACGCGCGAAATGAACTTCGCGCGCTCATCTGCAGGAATTGCATCCTCCCGCTGACAGTTCACGCGATCATTCCAGAAATAGGGCAGCCGGACAAAATGGATTCAAGGAGAGGGCAACCGGATCCGACAGCGTAGCGACTGCCGATCGTAGGGGGATTGAGGATCGCTGACTTTTCGGATGAGAGCGAAGCATCGCATTAGAGCGCGCGCGGCAGGTCGCATCAGCGGGAATTGCTGCGTCTTACTTCCCCTGAATCTTCCGGATGTTCTCTTCTTCCTTGGCAATCTCCCGCTCCAGCCTCGTAATCTCCGCCGGATCGTCGGGCTGCTTCCGCTCATTGACGAGCAGTTGTTGAAGCTGAATCAGCCGCTTGCGGGCCGGTTCGAGCAGTTTCTTCTGTTTCTTGTCGAGTGCCATGTTTCATCTCCCCTGCTGTTCCGGACTTGCTCAACGGCGGATGAAGGCCGTTGTCGCCGGTATCTCCGCTGAATACAGTAGTCTAAGGGAATTCCGCCGAAAAGAGTCTGCCGACGAGCCAGCAATTCGGCCCCCCGAAAGAACGAGCGGAAGAAAGCACGAGCGGATGGCGCTGTTCCTTTGTCACGATTGCTACTCCTGGGTTGAACCATTCAGCGAGCATTGCCCCGAATGCTGGCAGGTGGTCGATCCCTCGCGCCCCGATCCATCGCTCGAACAGCTCGAAAGAGACTTCGGCCGTATCGTGCTCCGTGTCGGAGAGATTCGCATCAATCGCCGGATGCTTCCCGACCGGGGGACGTTGTTCGCGACAACCAACGGTTTGATCTTTCTTCCCGACCAGGTGGAACGGGTCATTGACGACGTTGAAACGGCGTATCCGACGGAATCAATTCTCTGGGCGATGGCAGGACTCGTCTGGTCGCCGCTGCATCTCGTTTCACTCTGGAAGCATCGCTCGCGTCCCAGGAGGAAAGGGGTCGTCCGCGTTTTCCGTCCCCACTTCCTGACCGAGCGCGACAGCCACCGACTTCCCGGCATGCTGATGCAGAACCCCGGGGTCTTTTTTATTCCGCGCAGGCTCATTCGTTCCGCGACGCGCCGGTTCGACCGTTGGCGGATCGATCGATATCACGCGACGACCGTCAAGCTTAGACCGCGCACCGACGGCGCGCGTTTTCATGACCGGTTCGCCGAACTCCTCGCCTGCAGCAACTGGAATCATTTTTCCTCTGTTGCCGCCGTTGGGGCGGAACAGTCGTTCTAACCTCCGCTCGGCTCCCGTCGTCGAGTCGCCCGTGCCGAACAGCAAATGAACGATTTCCTTCAAATCCTGGACGAAGCGATTGAAGACGGCACGTTCCTGTCGTGCGTTCTGAGCAAGCCGCGCACGCCCTCGGAACAGAACGCCGGCCGCGCCGAGAAGATCACCATCCGTCCCGTCACGGTGAAAGGACGCAGTCGATACCAATGGGCGATTCGTACCGGTCCGAAGGAATCGCACGAGAATCATAGCGCCGAGGAAACACGCGCGCGGCTGCAGCAATTGTTCGGAAAAGAATTCGACGACCTGCACCTCTTTACCGTCGATGCGGATTACTCTGCGCGGTTTGACGGGCGGGGCGAACTCCGAGTGCACCAGTCGCGCGCTTCGCAGAAGCGTCCCGCAACGACCACGCACAACCGCGCGAAAGAATACCTCATTCCCGAAGGAACCCCCTGCCCGTTCCTCGCGGAAATCGGCGTGATGACACCCGAAGGCGAGGTTCGCAAATCGAAGTATGCGAAGTTCCGGCAAGTGAACCGGTTTCTCGAACTCGTCAACGACGTCGTCGGTTCCCTGCCGCAGGAGGGAACGTTGCACGTCGTCGATTTCGGCTGCGGTAAAAGCTCACTGACGTTCGCGCTTCATCATCTGCTCACGAAGATTCACGGCCGCAGCGTCCGGATTCTCGGCCTCGACCGGAATCGCGATGTGATCGAAACCTGTCGCCGCACCGCCGCGCAGCTTCAGCTGGACGGCATCGAATTCCAGGTGGGAGACATCGCCACTTGCTCGGTCGACTTCCGGGTCGATCTCGCCGTTTCACTGCACGCCTGCGACACCGCCACCGACGATGCCGTCGCCCGCGCCGTCTCATGGGAATCAAGGGTGATTCTCGCGGTCCCCTGCTGTCAGCATGAGCTCTCGAAAAAAATCCGACCCGAACACTTCGAGGCAATCGCCGGCCACGGCATCCTCAAAGAACGATTGGCGGAGATCGCGACCGACGCCCTCAGGGCAACGGCTCTCGAAATCGTCGGCTACAAAGTGCAGGTCGTCGAGTTCATCGAAATGGAACACACGCCGAAAAACCTGCTCATCCGCGCGGTTCACCGCTCCGGACATTTCGACCCCTCCGCGAAACGTGCGGAATACCTGCAGCTGAAAGACGCGCTCGGGCTCGACCGCATTCACCTGGAAGACGCCCTCGGACCGGCATTTTCGGAACAATTGAACGGGACGACGACGGCTCCTTAGCGGAATCCCGGCGAATTCGAGGGCAAAACCCCGCGCTTCTTGCCACTGCCCGTAAATTATTGATAATGAATCAGGCTCTCCTGATGCGTCGCGGCCAAGCCGTGTCGCGCCCCGCCGATGTCTGCTGTTACGCCCGCTTTGAATCGGATCGCCGCAACCCCGGATCTCCCGATGAGAAGTCTTCGCGCCGCCGCCGCACTCCTCAGCTTCGCGCTCCTTCCTGTTCCGGGAAGTGCCGCCGAAAAGCCGGCGCCGGTCGATTACGTTCAAGACATCAAACCGCTTCTCCTGGAACACTGCGCGTCGTGTCACGGCGCCGATGAGCAGCAGTCGGGCCTGCGCGTCGATTTCTCGTCGGTCCTCTTCACCGGCGGAGACCGTGGACCCGCCGTGATCAAAGGGAAGAGCGAAGAGAGTCCGCTCTACCAGGCGCTCCTCGGCAAGAACGATATCTCGCGCATGCCGGCCGAGAGCCCTCCCCTCTCCGACGCGCAGATTCAGCTCGTCAAGCGCTGGATCGATGAAGGGGCGAATGCACCAGCCGAGAAACCGGCCGATGGACCGAAACGCTCCGATCACTGGGCGTTCCAACCGGTCCGGCGCCCCGCCGCCCCGCAGGTCGCCGCATCGGCCGTTGTTCACAACGCAATCGACCGGTTCATTGTCGCCCGGCTCGAGAAAGAAGGACTCACGCCGTCGGCGGAAGCCGATCGCACCACGCTGATCCGCCGGCTCAGTCTCGATCTCCGCGGCCTCCCGCCGTCGATCGAGGAAGTCGACGCGTTCGTCGCCGATACGAATCCCGACGCCTACGAGCGGCTCGTCGATCGCATGCTTGCATCGCCGCATTACGGCGAACGTTGGGGGCGATACTGGCTCGACGCCGCGCGCTACGCCGACTCGAACGGATTCACCATCGACAGCCCTCGCTCGATCTGGAGCTATCGCGACTGGGTTGTCGATTCGATCAATGCGAATCTTCCGTTTGATCGTTTCTCGCTCGAACAGCTCGCCGGCGACATGCTCGGAACGAAGCAGACGGAACAGCTCGTCGCAACCGGTTTCCATCGCAACACGCTCATCAACGAAGAAGGTGGAACCGACAAGGAACAGTTCCGCGTTGAATCGATCGTCGACCGCGTGAACACCACCGGCACCGTCTTCCTCGGTCTCACCGTCGCCTGCGCCCAGTGTCACAATCACAAGTACGACCCGATCAGCCAGCGCGAGTACTACGACCTCTTCGCGATCTTCAATAACTGCGATGAGCCGGAAATCCAGGTGCCGAGCAACGAACAGTCCGCCGCCCTTGCGGAAATTGACCGGCAGATTGCAGAGACGAAAAAACCTCTCGCCGAGCACGACGCCCGCTTCATCGCCAAACTGCCGGAATGGTCAAAGCAGATCGCGGCGGAATCGGCCGATCCGTGGAAGGTCCTCGATCCCGCCGCCATCCGCACCGAGCGCGGCGCGCTCCTCACGAAGCTCGAAGATAAATCGCTCATCGTCGATTTCAGCGTCCCCGCCAACGACAACTACATCATCGAGTTCGATGCCCCCTTCGAGGAAATCACCGCGATCCGTCTCGAAACGCTCACTCATCCCAGCCTCCCCATGATGGGTCCGGGGCGCGGGTCCAACGGCAATTTCGTGCTGAGCGAGTTCGAACTCGAAGCCGGTGTCGACGGCGGAGCGAAGAGCCGCGTCAAGCTCGCCGGCGCGGTCGCGGACCACTCGCAGGACGGCTACCCGGTCAGCTACGCCATCGACGGCAAGGCAAAGACGGGCTGGGCAATCAACGTCAACAGCGGCTCACTCAACGTCAATCGCGAAGCGGTCTTCTTCCCGGCCGAACCCATTCGGGGCAAGACGCCGCGGCTGACCGTCACGCTCAAGCAGAACCATTTCGATGCGAACTTTCTTGTCGGCCGCTTCCGCATCTCCGCCGCCAATGCACCGGTCGATATGCTGAAGATCCCGGCCGGTGTGCGGCGCATCGCGCAGATCGAACCGGAGAAACGGACTCCCGCGCAAGCCGAAGAGCTCGCCGCCGCATTCCGCGCCACCGATTCGGAACGGGCTGCCCTCGCCGGCCGGCTCGACAGTCTCAAGTCGGAGCGCGAGCAGCTCGTGAAAACGATTCCGACGACGCTCGTGCTGCAAGAGCGAAAGGAAGCGCGTGAATCGCACATTCTGCTCCGAGGCGATTTTCTCCGCAAAGGGGCGCGCGTCTCGGGTGGAGTCCCCGCCGTTCTCCCCGCGATCCGGGCCGAAATGAAAGAGGCCGCTCCCTCCCGGAGAGACCTCGCCAACTGGCTGTTCGACCCTGCGAATCCTCTCACATCGCGCGTCACCGTCAATCGTTTCTGGCAGGCATTCTTCGGAACCGGGCTGGTCGAAACGGAGAACGATTTCGGCACGCAAGGTTCGCCGCCGTCGCATCCGGAGCTGCTCGACTGGCTCGCCGACGAGTTCTTCCGCAGCGGCTGGGACGTGAAGTCGATCCACCGGCAGATCGTCGTTTCCGCAACATATCGGCAAGCGTCGGAGCTCCGCGAAGAAATCGCCGCCCGCGATCCCGCCAATCGGCTGCTTGCCCGTCAGTCGCGCCTCCGTCTCGAAGCCGAGGCGGTGCGCGACGTCACACTCGCAGCTGCAGGAGTCTTCTGCGACAAAATGCACGGACCCGGCGTTTACCCGCCGCAGCCAGAGGGAATTTACGTTCTCACCCAGCAGAAAAAATCGTGGCCCGAAAGCCAGGGACCGGACCGCTATCGCCGCGGGCTCTACACACACTTCTGGCGGTCGAGCCCCTACCCGATGCTGCCGACGTTTGACGCTCCCGATGCAAACACCGCCTGCACGCGCCGTCCGCGTTCGAACACTCCGCTGCAGGCCCTCACACTCGCAAACGACCGTTCGTTCTTCGAGATGGCAGTCGCCCTCGCGAAGCGAATCCTGAACGAAGGTCCGAAGTCGAACGAAGAACGGGTCCGCTACGCATTTCGCATCTGTCTCGCGCGGGAACCGAAGGAGGCCGAGCTCAACCGGCTGCTGCAATTCCTCCAGAGCGAGCTGACTGCTTCACCTCAACCGGCCGATGAAGCGCTCGCCGCGGTCGCCTCTTCCGTCGCCGGCGGACCGGCCGCTTCGACAAGCCCCGCCGCGCCACAGGTCGATCGCGATACGGAAACCACCGCCTGGGTGGCCTTCTCCCGAGTTCTGTTGAACCTCGATGAATTCATCACGAGGGAGTAGCAGCATGCATCCCGAAGAGAGAGCGCTTCGCGACATCACCCGCAGGCATTTCTTCTCCGACTGTAAAGTCGGACTCGGATCGCTCGCGCTCGCCTCTCTGCTCGACCGCAGTTTGCTCGGAGCCGTGCCGACCGATCGAACCCCGGCTGCAGAGCCCCTCGCGACGCGCTCCACGCATTTCACCGCCAAAGCCAAGCGCGTCATCTTCATGTTCATGGCAGGAGGGCCGAGTCAGCTCGAACTCTTCGACGAGAAACCGAAGCTGCGCGAGCTCGACGGACAGGTCATTCCCTCGTCATTCGTCGCGAACAAACGCTTCGCTTTCATCAAGCAGGATGCCAAGCTGCTGGGGAGCCGCCGCAAGTTCCGTCATTGGGGCCAGTGCGGTGCGCAGATCTCCACATTGCTGCCCCACCTCGGAGAAATCGCGGATGACGTCGCGTTTCTCCGCGCGATGAAAACCGACGTCTTCAATCACGGCCCGGCAAAGCTCTTCGTCAACACCGGCTCAGCCCGCTTCGGCCGCCCCGCCATGGGTGCATGGGTCACCTACGGGATCGGAAGCGAATCGCAGAGTCTCCCCGGCTTCGTCGTTCTCCTTTCCGGCCCGCGCGGTCCGCGCGGCGGGACGCCGCTCTGGGGAAGCGGATTCCTTCCGACGACCTACCAGGGCGTTCCTTTCCTCAATGGCGCCGATCCGATTCTGAACCTGTCGAGCCCGAACGGCTTCACCGCGACGCGCCAGGAGAACTTCGTCGCCGCGGTGAAAGATCTCAATTCGCTCCGACTCGATCAGGTGCGCGATCCCGAAATCTCGACGCGCATCGCCGCGTATGAAATGGCGTACCGCATGCAGTCGAGCGCGCCGGAACTGATGGACCTCTCCGGCGAAACGAAAGCAACGCTCGACATGTACGGAGTCGATCCCGCCAAGCCGTCGTTCGGGCGGAACTGTCTCCTCGCCCGCAGGCTCATCGAGAAAGGTTCTCGGTTCGTGCAGCTCTACCACACCGACTGGGACCACCACGGCAACCCCGGCACGAATCTTGAAGAGCCGCTCGAGGAACGCTGCCAGGAAGTCGATCGCGCGAGCGCCGCTCTCGTCAAGGATCTCAAGCAGCGCGGACTGCTCGATGAAACGCTCGTCGTCTGGGGTGGTGAATTCGGACGCACGCCGCAGGGAGAGCCTCGCGACACGCTCGGCCGCGACCATCACATTGAAGCCTACACCATGTGGCTTGCCGGCGGCGGCGTGAAGCCCGGCTGCTCGATCGGGAAAACCGACGAGATCGGCTACTACGGCGTCGAGGACCAGGTGCACGTGCACGACCTGCAGGCAACCATCCTGCACCTGCTCGGCCTCGATCATAAGCGGCTCACCTACCGCTTCCAGGGTCGCGACTTCCGCCTCACGGACGTCGCGGGCAATGTCGTCGAAAAGCTGCTGGCATAAGATCGACGACGCGCACCTCGTCCATTCGCATAATCATCCGGCCCGAACCGGAATGGTCTTCTCGCAGCGACTGATTCACCCGCTCTGCGCTGAGACTTCGTTGTGACATGAAACATGTTCCGCGGATGAGGCGCGAAACATGGATGAGACATCCATGAGTTTTGAGTTCTTTGTGAGATCTCAATGAAGCGCTCCTTGACCGATTT
>JBFWWA010000047.1:0-13597 GCA_050246455.1 Planctomycetaceae bacterium | reverse complement strand
AGCAAGGCGCTCGGTCTGCTTGCTTCGTCCGACGTGCGCGAGGCGTTCGATCTTTCGCGCGAGCCGGACGAGTGTCGCGACCGGTATGGACGCAACATTCACGGGCAGTGCGTTCTGATGGCTCGCCGCATGATCGAGCGCGGAGTCCCCCTCGTTTCCGTGAACTGGCATCAGGACAATCGGAATTTCTGGGATACGCACGGCGACAACTTCCGCCGTTTGAAGAACGATCTGATCCCTCCGGCCGACCGCGCACTGTCGGCTCTACTCACCGACCTTGAAACTCGCGGGCTGCTCGACGAAACGCTCGTGGTGTGGGTCGGCGAGTTCGGTCGGCGTCCGTACATTGCCAAAGAGAACGCGGGGCGCGACCACTGGCCGTTCTGCTACAACGGTTTGCTGGCCGGCGGCGGCATTCGCGGAGGACAGGTCTACGGCCGCAGCGACAGCGAAGCAGCTCACCCGACCGACAGCCCGGTTTCTCCGCAGGACTTTTCCGCGACGCTGTTTCACGCTCTCGGCATCGGAGCGGAAGCGGTATTACATGATCGTCAGGGACGCCCGCACTCGGTTTACGGCGGAAAGCCGCTGCTTCCCCTGTTTGGCTGAAACGGCGGACCGGACTCGGAAGTCTCATTGTCTGCGGAAAGCGGCGAAGCTGGCTCCGGATGGCGAGTCGGGCGAGCCCATTCCGGGCCCGAATCCTCTTGAATGCGCTCAGGGCGTACTTCATAGTGAAAGAGACAGTTCGGACTCGTTGCACGGGCCTGCAATCGACCGACGGATGGCAGCGATTGGGTTCGAGATTTCGTGACGGCAAACTGAGGCCGTTACGGTCCGGAGATTTGGGCCGTGTCTTCAAAACCGACAAGGGCGGATGTGCAAACAGCATCGCTGTCGGGACGTTTGAAGCTGGCAGTCCGCCGCCCTGATGCCCGCAAGCCGAAGATCAGCGAGCTGGCGCAATCGTTCGCGGTTGTAGGCCGCGCCCCGGAATGCGATCTCAGCCTGACGAGCCCCGACGTCAGCTTTCGCCACGCGTATGTGCAGCAGATCGGCTCTGGTCTGTTCTGCGTCGACCTGGGCAGCCGCACGGGGCTGCACTGGAAAGACGGACAGCGGCACTGGGGCTGGCTCACTCAAGGTGAGACGGTTCAAATCGGCCCGTTCGCCTGCGGACCCGCCGAAAAGAGCGCGGCGAGCTCTCGCATGGTGCCGCCGGAATCCTTCAATCCGCTCGATCAGTATCAAGGCCAGCTCGGCGCGCTTCCCGCCGTCGAAGTCGAGTTCATGAACGGCTCCCCGTCCAAGCCGATCTGGCGGATCTCGCGCATGATTACGCTCGTCGGCAGTTCACGCCGATGCAAGTTCCGGCTCGAGGATGAAAGCGTTTCGACGTTTCACTGCAGTCTGGTGCTTGCAGCCGACGGTCTCTGGGTTGTCGATCTGCTGGGGAAGGGGGGAACCCGCGTCGGACGGACGACAACGCGCTGCGCGCTTCTGAAGGACGGGCAAAAAATCCGCGTCGGCAAGTTCCTGATGCGGATTCATTACCGGAACAACGGCCCCGCCCCCGGATCCGAACCGGTCGTCGCCACGATCAATGAAGACGAAATCGGCCCGGCGGCGGCGATTCTCGAAGAGGCCGAACAGGAAGTCGCGCTGCCGCAGACGTCCGTCGGACTCCCCGCGCTGGTCGGCGCCGCATCCGACACCGATACCGATCTGCCGCAGCCGAATATTGCGGAAGAATGGCAGCGCATCGCATCGCAGCAGCAGAGTCTCGATGAAGCAATCTCCGTCCTCGAGGAAGAGCGGCGGAACATGGATCGCCAGGCCGCAGCGCTCGTCGAGCGGGAACAAGCCCTCGAACAGGCGCGCGTAGGGGTGGAGGCCGCGCGGCTGGCGGTTCAGACGCGGGAAGAGTCCCTGGCAAGCCGCGAGCAGAAGCTGCTGGAGCGCGAACAGTATCTCTTCGAGCGCGAAGATGAAGCGACCGGATTCTACCAGCGGCTCGAATCAGAAAAGAGCGCACTCGACGCCCGGGAGGCCGAACTGGCGGCTGCCGAGCATCTGCGACTCTCGCATCTCCGCGAACTCGCGGAGCAGGAGGAGCAGCTGAAGTCGGATGCAACGATTCTCGACGAGAAAGTGACCCGCTTCGAGTCGCAGCGGCGGGAGTTCGCGGCGGAGTGCGAGGACTTGTCGAAAGTGCGAGCCGAGATCGCCGAGAAGCGGCAGGCGCTCGAAACGCTCCAGGCGTCGCTGGCGCTTGAGAAAACGCGGATCGCGGAAGCGCGGCGGCAGGCGGAACTGCAGGCGAACGAGTTCACGCTGACGGAGTCCGCGCTTTTCAAACAGCGAGAGCTGATTGTCCGGGAGCGGGAAGCGCTCGCCGTCGAAAAGGGGCGCTGGCGCGCGGAGGTCGCGGCTTCACGACAGCAGGTCGAGAACATCGCCCGCGAAGATTCGGCGCTCGTCGATCGGCGCGCGGAAGTCGACCGGAAGCTTGCGGAACTCGAGCGGCAGCGGGTCGCCGTCGATGCGGATCAGCGGGACCTCGTCCAGGAACGGGAACGCCTCCATTCCGAGCAGCGCCATTTCTATCGCGAGAAGTCGCAGATTGAACAGAACCTCGCGGAACTGTATGCGACCCATCAGGCGCGGGAGGCCAGCCTCTCCGAACTCGAACAGCAGCTCAACGGACAGCGCAACGACATTGCGGAGGATCGAAAGACGCTTGCAGCCGAGCGGCTTGCAATGGCGAGCGAGCGGGAGTCGCAGTCGGCGCAGGCGGACGAACTGCTCGCGGAATCGCGCTCGCTGGAACGGCAGCGCAAGGAGATCGCTGCCCGCGCCGAGGAACTCGCGGAGGAACGCGCGGCCCTCAAAGCGCAGCTGGAAGAAATTACGGAAGGACGCAACAAGGTAGAATCAGCCCGGCAGTGGCTACGCGAGAAACGCGCCTCCATCCTGGCGGCGCGGGCGGAGCTGCAGCGTGAACGGGCGGAACTCGATAGCGAGGAGAAAACCCCCGTCGTGGAACTTGAGTTTGTAGACCCGCTTCCGCCGAATCCCCTGGAGCTCACGTTGCATAACCAGGTATTCAAGACCGAGCGGGACGGGTCGACTTTGATCGTCACTCCCCAGGGAGACTCGGGGGATTTTCATTACCGACTCGTGCAGACCGAAGCGAACAAGGTTCGCCGGCTTGTGGACGGAGCGACATTTCGAAACGTCATCGTCGACTTCAGCGCCGCGCCGCAGTTCGGCACCGTCATCATGAGCGTCGTCGTCATGCTGGCCCGCCAGGCAAGCGACCGGAAAGGACGGGCGGCGCTCTGCGCGGCTTCCAGCGATACGCTGCAGACTCTCGAGTCGATGAAGCTCATCGACCTCTGGCCGTACTTCCCCGTGCGCGGCGAAGCCCTCTCGTGGCTGAAAGGAGAGCCCGAATGACCGTCTCGGATTCGGCTGCGACGATGACGGACCTCGTACCGCTTCTGATCGTTGCGGAGATCAGGAAGTCGGTCGACTTCTATCAGCAGCTTGGTTTCGAGATGGTCGCACGCTGGGAGCTCGAAGACGGCACGCTCGGCTGGTGCCGGATGCGTCGCGGCGGGGTTCTCGTCATGCTGCAGCAGGCGTGCGTGGAGGACGAACCCGCGGCCGGCCGCGGACATGGCGTTGCATTCTTCATCAATTGCGACGACGTCGACAAGCTTCATGCGGAACTCCGTTCGCGCGGGATTCCTGTCGGGCCTGTCGAAACGACCTTCTACCAGATGAAGCAGGTCTATCTCAAAGACCCGGACGGCTACCAGCTCTGCTTCGACAGCCCGGCTTGAGAGCGGGGGCCTAAGCCATTCCGCTGCAGTCGACGCGGGAGCCGAGTGCGAGGCTCTTTTCCGCGGCGTGCGCAAGGCTGAGGCAGTCGCAGACGTCGACGATGTCGGCGACCGGAATGAGGCCGCCGGCGACGCGTCGGCAGAAGTGGTCGAGCATCACTTCGAATTCGCTCCGGTCCGACGTGAGCGATTCGAGTCTCTTTCCGGAATCGGCTTCCCATTCGATCGCGTCGGTCGTGCCGATCACCGCCCGGCCGCGTTCGCAGGTAATCTCGTACGTCAGGGGATTCGCGAACGCACCCGATTTCGGCGGCGTCGCCTTTTGCGGCGCGTGCAGGCGGAGTTCCGCAATCGGCGATTCTCCGCCGGCGCGGCGCTTCGCGAATTCGACGGTGATCGCCCGACTCACGCCCGTTGCCGAATCGCTCCCTTCAAGCGGCTTCGAATGGAGCGCAACCGGTGCGGTCCGGAGCACGTAGCGGCACCAGTCGAACAAACCGACGAGATAGTCGATCGTCGTCCGCTGGCCCGGGAGAAACTCCGAGGACTCGGTATCGGGCAGTACGGCGTCGATGACGACTTTCTGCGGGTTGCCGAGCTGCGTCGCCATCAGTTCATGCAGGCGGCTCGTCGCGGGAGTGTAGCGCCGGCTGAACTCGGGCATGATCGTCGCCCCTTCGGCGGCCGACCGCTTCTGGAAGTGAGCGACGCGCGCCGCGTCGCTTCCCATGCTGCCGGCAACGAACGCGGGCTTGCGGCTCGAGCAGAGAAGGGCGAGCGACTGCGCCACATGCCATCCGCCGTCGAGAAACAGGACGCCGCGCACCTCACGGTGATTCAGCAGCGCCAGCACGCCTTCAAAGGGAGTGGCGTTGAATTCCGCCGCCACGTTCTCCGCACGAAAGGAGACGCAGTCGTACACGGCGCGGACGCGGATGCGGTGAGAAAGATTGGCGAGCGCGGGCCGATAACGGCTCTCCCACGCTGCACCCAGTCCGATGATTCCAACATTGACCATAACGATTCGGCCGAAAGCTTCTTGCTGTCCGACGTCTTTGCCGCGAACGCGCCCGATCCGCGGCTGCGATGGGGGCCGATGCCGGTCCGGCTCCTGTCGCGTCGATCGCCGGCCGGCATCCGCCACGGTCGTCGTGTCGTTGCAGGCTGCCGCCGCGCGCAAAATCCGCTCGAATTCCGCAATTTCGTCATCATAGGCGCGGCGCATCGGAATTGCCATTCGGTTTTCCGGGAGTCCTGGTTTCCCACGTTCGGCCGATGATGCCAAAAGCAAACGCCGTTGTCGGTCATCCCGTCGAAACCTAGAATGCTCGCGGTGGATCGGCCCTCGGCCGAACCTTCGACGGACCTGCGCTTCGACGTCTCGTCCAGGAAGGGAAGCATGAGCAAGGGAAACACCGCGGCCAGCCCCGGCGATGCAGACCTCCGCAGCGGCTTCGTGGAAGAAGTCGAGATTGTCGGCCACATCATCGACAGCCTGCTTCTCCCGAAGGTGCTCGACGAGATCATGCGGCTCGGGGGCCGGTTCAACATCCTCGACGTCCGCGTCGGGAGCCGCCGCAACGACCCCAGCTACGCGCGGCTCGACGTCATCGCCAATACGCATTCCGAGCTCGAAGAAATTCTCGCTTCGATCGGCCGGCATGGGGCCGTCCCGGTGCAGCAGCAGGATTGCCGGCTTGTTTCCGCCGACATGGATGCCGCGTTTCCCGAGGGATTCTACGCGACGACGAATCAGGACACCGAGATCCGCCTGGGAGGCCAGTGGATTCCGGTCGCCCGACAGGAAATGGACTGCGGAATCCGTGTCGATCTCGAAACGCGCAGCGCGCGCTGCGTCCCGATGCTCGAAGTCAAAACCGGCGACATGATTCTCGTCGGGCGGGCGGGGACGCGCGTCCATCCGCTCGAGCGGGACACCAACGGCCAGGACACGTTCGGCTTTATGAGCAGCGCCGTCTCGAGCGAGAAGCCGAAGGGGGTGACGGTCCGCGAAATCGCCGCGTCGATGCGCCGCGCCCGGGACGGAGACGGCAAAATCCTGATCGTCGCCGGCCCGGCGATCGTTCATACCGGGAGCCGAGATCATCTCTGTCACCTCATCCGGCATGGGTTCGTGAATGTTCTCTTCGCCGGCAACGCGCTCGCCACACACGACATCGAGCAGTCGTTCTTCGAGACCAGCCTCGGCATTTCGATGCAGCATGGCCGGTCGATTCACGAAGGGCACGAGCATCATCTCCGGGCGATCAACCGTATTCGCCGGCTCGGCAGCATCCGGTCGGCGGTCGAGCAGAATGTGCTCACCAGCGGAATCATGTACGAATGCATCCGGCAGAATGTCCCGTTTCTGCTGGCGGGAAGCATCCGTGACGACGGTCCGCTGCCGGACGTCATCACCGATGCCATCGAAGCGCAGCGCAAGATGCGAGAACTCTGCGAAGGAGTCACCTTCGCTTTGATGATCGCCACGACGCTTCATTCGATCGCCGTCGGGAATCTCCTTCCGGCCCGTGTGAAAGTCGTCTGCGTCGATATCAACCCGGCGACGGTGACGAAGCTCTCGGACCGGGGATCGTTCCAGACGATCGGCCTGGTCACCGACGTCGAGCCGTTCCTCCGCGTTCTCGTGCACGAGCTCGGGGCAACTTGATCGGTCTCCGATGATTTCATGCACTCTTTGGCGATTGCCCGGCATTCCTTCAAAGGATGCACGAAACGGGCTCCATTGATCGCACGGCTCGTCGCATTGGCTGCACGTCGCAGCCGCGGCAAGATGCGGGGAACGGAGCGCGAGCGCCGCGGCGCGAAGCGATATTGCGATCAGGCGCAGCTTTTCACTTCGCGCGACGGCTTGTGAATTCCTCTCGTTCGATGTCGGCATCGGCAGGTTCTCCTGATACCTCTCATTGTTCAGACGTCGGGTGCATCTCGATGCACTGACGTTGATGCGGAATGTTGCGCTCCAGCGCACCGGACTCGCTGAAGGCATGCCACCCGGTCGCCTCTTGTGACTTCGTCACACCGGTTGCACAGCAAAGGGTGTTCGGGAACTCGAACCCGTTTCCACGGAGATTCCGGGGCACACTTCGTTTTGCCCCGGCCACCCGAATTCCAGCCAGAGCATTTCGACTCTGATTCCCAGCGACTGTCCCGGACCTGAATTCCCGGACGGCCTCTGCACAGCAACCGGTGCCACCCACGAGAGTTCCCGGAGCACAGACATTCTTGTCTGTGCACTTTGTGAGTCGATAACCGTTCGGCACAGACAGGACTGTCTGTGCTCCGGTGTGGGAGGTTCGCGATTCCGGGGCACGGCGAGCCTTTGCCCCGGCCACCCGGCCGTTTTCGGAAGAGCACATGTCCTCGCCGAGCCGAGGGCATGCCACCCGCCGGAAGGCATTTTTCTGGAGCACAGACATTCTTGTCTGTGCACTTTGTGAGTCGATAGCCGTTCGGCACAGACAGGAATGTCTGTTCTCCGATCGGCGTACTGGCTGCACAGACAGGACTGGCTGTGCTCCGATCGTTGTTGTGGGTGCACAGACAGTTCTGTCTGTGCACCGGATGATTGGGGGACGCTCGATGCACTCGGAACCACTCTTCGTTCGCAGTTGGGACGGTGTCATTTGT
Source organism: Planctomycetaceae bacterium (assembly GCA_050246455.1). GTDB lineage: Bacteria > Planctomycetota > Planctomycetia > Planctomycetales > Planctomycetaceae > CAZVJA01. The sequence goes on along the minus strand of JBFWWA010000047.1, from coordinate 6,098 downwards.
GATTCTCCCGTGTCAGAATACTTCGCGACGGCTTGCGGATATTCGACTGCCATCCTCTCGCAGATCCGAAAAGCGTCAATGCTTTTGTGCACTGAGGCGCGTGTAAAATCGGAAGAAACATGTACAACGGATGTAACATGAAACATGCTCGACGAATGCCGGAGTGATGCCGACGATTCGTTCCGGCGGAGCACTTAAACGATTGAGCCCGAGGAGTTTGCAGCTATGAGTTTTCTCCCCACGAGTCTGCGGCGAGTTGCGCTCGCGGGCGTCATCCACATTCTGCTCGCCGCGCCGGCGTTCGCGCGCGAGCGCTGGACTCCCGAGCAGGCCGACGGCTGGTTGCAGAAGCATTCGTGGCTCGTCGGCTGCAATTTCATTCCGAGCTCGGCCATCAATCAGCTCGAGATGTGGAACGCCGATTCATTCGACTCCGAGACAATCGACCGGGAACTCGGCTGGGCGCACGGCCTCGGCTACAACTCCCTGCGCGTTTTCCTGCATCATCAGCTCTGGCAAGACGATCGCGAGGGATTCCTCAAGCGGATGGAGCAGTTTCTCGACATCGCCGCGAAACACAAGATCGGCGTGATGTTCGTGTTGCTCGACGGCGTGTGGGATCCGCTGCCGAAAGCCGGCAAGCAGCCTGCGCCCAGGCCGCACGTTCACAATTCCGGGTGGGTGCAGTCGCCCGGCGCGGAACTGCTCGGCGATCCGAAACGTCATGCGGAGCTCAAGCCGTACGTGCAGGGAGTGATCCGCCACTTCCGCAACGACCCGCGCGTGCAGGCCTGGGATCTGTTTAACGAACCGGAGAATCCCAACACGAATTCGTACGGCGAGCGGGGGAACAGGACGGAGCTCAGGAACAAAGCGAAGATGGCAACGCTGCTGTTGCGCGAGCTGTTCGTCTGGGCGCGCGCGGCGGAGCCGACGCAGCCGCTCACGGTCGGCGTCTGGCTGGGCCCCTGGCCGGATCATGCCCAAATGAGCGAGATCGAAAAGCTGATGGTGGAACAGTCGGACGTCATCAGCTTTCACAACTACGGCGATCTGGGTCAGCTCAAACCGCGCATTGAACAACTCCGCCGCTACGAGCGTCCGATTCTCTGCACAGAATACATGGCGCGCCCCGCCGGCAGCCGGTTCGATCCTCTTCTGGGATTTCTGAAAGAGCAGAAGGTGGGTGCGTACAACTGGGGATTCGTCGCCGGGAAAGCGCAGACGCAGTACCCGTGGGACTCCTGGCAGAAGAAGTACACCGCCGAGCCGGAGTTGTGGTTCCATGAAATCTTCCACCCCGACGGGAAGGGGTATGATCTCCGGGAGGTGGAGTACATTCGCCAGGTGACGGGAGCGAAATCGGAGTAGAGGCGAAGTCCCCTTTTGCGCGCCCGCGAGCTTTGCCCAAGAACTCGGTTGGCCGGGGCAGAACGCAGTGTGCCCCGGAATCGCGCTGAGTACTGGTTCGAGTTCCCGGACAGACTTTGAGCCTGCGATCGCGTGGTCTGCATAGACAGGAATGTCTGTGCTCCGGTGCGCCATCGCCCCGGCCGTCCATTGGAGCGGTAATTTGCGAAGAGTGCGAAAAGAATATCAGTTGAAGTGAGACGCGCGGTTGTGCCGATAACTGTGACTACGGGCTCTTTTCCGCCCGGGCGTTCAGGAATTCGGCATCGTGACGATCGCTTCGTTCCGCTCAAAATCAGCACGGAAACCGGCCGGTCCCGGCGCGCGTTTTCTGCGCGCGGCGATCGGGGGGCTGCTCCTGATTTTCGCCCTCCCGGGATGCGTCATTCTCGACATCGGGGTGACGAATCCGGTACCGGGGCTCTCGACGGTGGCTATCGCGCCGTTTATCAACCTGAGCCACGAGCGGGCGGTCGATGGCCGGCGTTTCGCCCTCGCGTACTACACCGAGTTGCAGAAGGTTCCCGGCTTTGAAGTGCTGCCGGTCGGCGTGACCGAAGCGGTGATCGTCGACAACAACCTGCATCTGAACAATCCGGACGACGTCCTCAAGCTGGCGCGGATTCTGAATGTCGATGCGGTCGTCGTCGGCGCAATCACCGACTATGCGCCGTACTATCCGCCGCGCATCGGCATGCAGGTCGAGTGGTATTCGCCGCAGCCGATCGCGTTCTATCCCGGCATCCAGTACGAGCCGCAGACGCGCGAACAGTTCTGGAACTGGGATCAGGAACAGCTCAAGGAATGGCGGCGCCGCGAGCAGGAGAAGTACGAAGAGCGCGCGATCGAAGATCATTTCTGGGAGCGCTGCTGGTGGAGATTCAAGCGTCTTCCCGGCATCCGCAAGCTGGCCGGTGAGCCGGCGTGGGTCTTGTACGATCCGGAAGATGAACGAATCATCCGGGCGCAGTCGGAAGAAGAACTGCCGCGCGTGATGACGAATCAGGAGACCGACCTTTCCTCGCGCGTCTGGCGGCCTGAGAACGCGCGCATCGGCTGGATCGAAAGGGCAGGGAATGCGACGGCCAATGTGCCGCACAATGTTCTCTCCGTGCAGCCGATTACGACGCAGCGGGTCATCGAGCCGCCGCAGACGCTCACGCCGAATCAGAACGCGACCGAGCTGCAGGTTCCGACGCTCACCGTACCTTCGAACGACCGACCGCTGACGGGAGAGGGACTCGCACCTCCGGCGGCACCGGCCGCGCCGAATGCCGCACCGACAGCGCCGAGTGAACCCGCGCCGATCCGACCGGCTCCCAGCGAACAGACCCCGGCCGTCAATCCGGTTCCCCCGCCGCCGCCGCTTCCGCTCGACGAAGTCCCGCAGGCACCGCAGGAGCTGCGCCGCGACAACTCCGCCGCGCCGCTGCCGAACGCCCCGGCGCTCGATCCGATGAGCCCCGCACTGGGAGACATCCCGGCGCCGATTCTGCCGATCCGCGATCCGAAACTTGCTCCGCTGCCGCCGCAGCCGAATCCGTACAACGTCGTTCAGCCGGTGCAGCCGTGGCAACTCGATCCGCGTCAGCCGTTCATGTCGTACACGCGGATGTTCGATGGTGCGGACGCCGATCTGGCGGCTTCTCTGCGGGATTACGTCGAGTTGAGCGGCGATGTGCGGAGCGGAGGTTGGGAAGCGTACATGCATCGGAGCGACGACTTCATCAAGTTCACCTCGTACCTGATGATTCAGGAAATGCTCTCGCTGCACGGCGGGCAAGGGCGGCATCGGCTGGTCTTCAAGCCCCGCAAGTTCCGGTACGGTCCGGGGATTTACAACTGGTACTGAGCGGCAACCGGAACCCGGATGCGGGTTTGCTTCCACATCGCCGGGAGCGGAACGGCCCGCGTCAGAACCGGACGGAACACGAAAGCATTTCAGCCTGAAGGGGGTGCGGGCCGATATCTGAAAGGAGTCACTCCGGACTCCCGAAACCGAAAACCCATTGAAGCGATCAGGCTCGCACGATCCACAGGTGGCTGGGGTCGGGCGACGAGCCTGGGATTTTTTCCCAACGTGGAAAGACGCTCTTCCCCAGCCACTTCACCCGGCCAGGCACGGCGGTGATCGACCGCCGTGCGCCAGGGGTCGGAACAATTCGAGAGTCGGCACCGAACGGAGGCTACAGGACGTGCAGCGCGGCATGAATGTACTCGCCCTGGTGAAAGATTCGGAACGGTACGTCTTCCTCTACGACGACGAGAGTCCTGCGGCGCTGCTGCAGACGCTCGGCCGGTACGCCGCCGACCCGGAACTGAGCTTCACCTGGTACGACGCCGCCATCCTCAGCCAGAAAGTGCGCCGCATGCGGAGGGACGCGCGCGTCGATGCCGACAAACAGCGTTACGCCGGCTGAAACGAATACCGTCCGCCGGTCAACCCTCAGCGTCCGCGGCGAGATTCCCCCATGCAGGCCGCGATCGATTCCTTCATTCGCTATTTGCGCATCGAGCGAAACAGCTCTGCGCTCACGCTGAAATCGTACGCGGAAGATCTCGAGAGCCTGCTCGAGTACTTCAAGGACCGCGTCGGCGCCGTTTCCTCGCCCGATGAAGTGACAATCAACACGCTGCGGGGGTATGTCGCATACATGCATGAATGCGACTACGCCCGGACGACGATGGCCCGCCGCCTCGCCTGCCTGCGGAGCTTCTTCCGCTACTGCTGCCGAGAGGGAATCACCGCGGCAAACCCGGCGAAGGCGCTCCGCACGCCGCGCGTCGGCCGGAAGCTGCCGCACTTTCTGACGACCGAGCAGGTGGCGACGCTTCTCGAAACGCCGCCGGCGAATCAACCTGACGGGCTGCGCGACCGGGCGATTCTCGAAACCATGTACTCCGCGGGCCTTCGCGTGGCGGAACTCGTTTCTCTCAACGTCTAGAACTGGGACCGGGACGCTAACGTGCTGCGCGTCGTCGGAAAAGGACGCAAGGAACGGATCGCGCCGGTCGGCAGCTATGCTGCGAAAGCACTCGACCGGTGGCAGGAAGTCCGCGAGCCGGCCAAGCAGGCCCCCGCGCACGAGCAGGGGGCGATTTTTCTCAACCGCTTCGGCCGGCGGCTCACGACGCGGAGCATCGGACGGCTTCTCGAGAAACATCTGCAGGCGGCGGGACTCGATCAGATCACCACGCCGCACACGCTCCGGCATAGTTTCGCGACGCATCTGCTCGACGGCGGGGCGGACCTGCGCAGCGTGCAGGAAATGCTCGGACACAAAAGCCTGACGACAACGCAGATCTATACGCATGTCAGCACGCGCCGCCAGCGTGAGACGTACGAGAAGGCGCATCCGCACTCCGCCGCGAACCGCGCGTCATGACTGCCTTGCGGGAGCACAGACGTTCCTGTCTGTGCGCTTCGTGAGTCGCTGATCCGTCGGCACAGGTCTGTGCTCCGACAGAATTCGTTTCGAAGCGCGGACATATCTGGGCTTCTGGATGTCTGGTGATGTTCACATCATCACCATTCAATCGATGAATTTTTGCGAATTCATTTGCGCTTGGCATGCGAATTCTTCGCACCGCAACCGTTCGGAAATTCTCCGCTGTCGGCATAATGTCTCTTCAGCAACACGAGAGGGTGGGACGACGGGCCCGCTGCTCAAACCCTCTCTCAAGGAAGGGACACCATGAGTTCACTGGAAGGAGCGGGCACGCCGCCGGCGCGCGGCTGGTCGTCCCGGCACATCGCGTTCGCCGTTGCGATCGTCGCATCGCAGATTCTGTTCGGCGTCCTCTACGCCCAGATCCCGCCGTGCCCCGATCAGTCGGAACTCGACTACACCGGATGGCGGGCGCTCCACGGGGCACGGCCGTATGTCGATTTCGTGTCGATGAACTGGCCCGGCGCTCACTGGATGCACATGACCGCCATTGCCACCTTCGGCAATACCATTCATGCGTGGCGGACCGCCGACTACCTGCTGATGCTCGCCGCACTCGCTGCGACCGCCGCACTGCTCAGAAAGACGTTCGGTACGACCTCTGCCGTCCTCGCACTCGTCGCCTATCCGATTCTGTTCTATGCCGGGCAATGGCTTTCCGGGCAGCGCGATTTCGTCTGCGCCCATCTGGTGCTGATCGCCTTCTATTTCCACTGGAAGTCGGATGAAACGAACCGGTTGTGGTGGCAGATTCCGGCGGGACTCTGCATTGCCGCCGCCACGCTCATCAAGCCGACGTTTCTGGCGGCGATTTTTGTCCTGCCGCTGCATGGATGGCTGATCGGCTGCGAAACGCGCGCAAACTGGCGGCGTCAGCTGCCGCGCTCGGCCATGCTCGTCGGCACCACCATCGCCGGACTGTTCACGGCGTTTGCGCTATTGCGCGTCGAGGGGACGCCGTTCGGCCGGTTCTGGGACGCCGCCATCGCCACCGTAACGGAAGCGTACAGCGCCCGCGAGCTGCCGCTGGCGGAACTTTTCTCGCGCTTCGGACTCTGGATGACGAATCCTAGGTGGTGGATCACCGGGTTTGCGATTGTTTCGCCGATCATACTGTTCGGGAAGTACGGCTCGAAGGACCGGCGGGCTGCCAGCATGTAAGTCATGCTGGTGATGCTGCTCGCCCTTTCGCTGGCAAGTGCGATCGACCAGGGGAAAGGGTACATGTACCAGGCGGCG
>JBFWWA010000046.1:0-13663 GCA_050246455.1 Planctomycetaceae bacterium | reverse complement strand
GGAGTTCGCGCTGGCCGGCAGTTCGATCTGCATCGCAACCAGTGCCGCCGTCGCTCAGGATCGACCGGCAGTTTACGTTGCGCCGCACCCGGGAAGTCCGACCAACGTTCAGTTTCTCACGACTGCCCAATGGCAGCGCGTCGATGAGTCGGTCGATCGCGGCCTCGTGTTCCTCGCGAGTCAGCAGAAGAGCGACGGTTCGTTCGGACCGTTCAGCGCCGCCGAGCCGGGGGTCACGTCGCTTTGCGTGATGGCGATGCTCGCGCGCGGACATCAGCCGGGCAAGGGTCCGTATGGAAAGCAGATGGAGCGGGCGATCGACTTCGTCCTCAACTTTCAGGATCCGAACACCGGGGCGCTCGCGGAGACGACGGGACGCGAAGAAACGACTGCGGGGCCGTATAACCATGCCATCGCCGGTGTCATGCTCGGCGAAGTTTACGGCATGACGAATTCCGAACGGCATCAGCGCATCTACGTTGCCATTCCGAAAGCGCTTGCTTACGCGCGGCAGTTGCAGCAGATGCCGAAGCGCAATCCGCTCGAACGAGGGGGCTGGCGATACTTGCGCCGCGTGACGGAGAACGAAGCCGACCTCTCGATCACCGTCTGGATGCTGATGTTCCTTCGCTCCGCGCGCAATGCGGAATTCGAAGTACCGCAGTTATGGGTTGAGGAAGGGCTCGGCTATGTCCATCGCTCGTTCGACGAAGGCGAACGGGGCTTCGTGTACGCACTATCGGGAGACGAACGATACTGCAGCCGCGGAATGGTCGGAGCCGGAGTCGTTTCGCTCGCACTCGGCGGTGACCACCAGTCGGCAACGGCGAAAGAGGCGGGGAACTGGATTCTTCGCAGCAGTTTCCGCGAGTACAACCGTTCGCGGCATTTTGAAGATCGCTATCACTACAGCGCGTTCTACTGCAGCCAGGCCATGTTTCAGCTCGGCGGCGAATACTGGCAGAAATTCTTTCCGGAACTCCTCGACGTCCTCACGAGAAACCAGATGCGCAACGGCTCCTGGCCCGCCGAAGCGGTTCGCGACGGCTACATCGGCAACGTCTACTCGTCGGCACTCGCGGTGATGACGCTCTGCACGCCGTACCAGTTGCTGCCGATCTATCAGCGCTGACCATCCGCTCCCAATCCGACCGCTGCTTCAAAGCCGATGCGAGAACGCCCGGGTTTCGCGTCGAAAATGCTCACGAATTTGTTTTCTTCTCCCAGGTCACTTCCCCCGGCACGCCGACGCCGTCGGTTGATGTCCACTGCTCCAGCGAGCCCGCCTTCGCCTGAATCACGATATAGAACATCGGCTCGTCGCCGGTGTTTCGCGCCGCGCGAACTCCTTCAGGCGCGATGCGGACCGCCGTTCCTTCGCGAATCGGAACAATCTCCCCGTCGATCTGACACTCTCCCACGCCGCTCAGGAACAGGTAGACCTCTTCATTCTGTTTGTGCTTGTGATAAAAGGGGATCGACGTCTGCGGCGGGATGATGCCGTAGGAAATCTCCATCGCGGTGAGGTCGAGCACCTGCTGCAGAAAAACCTTGCCCGAAATGGTCGCGCCGAGGAGCGGATGTCGAATGCCGTAGCGGCCAAGTTCCGCGATCTTTCCGACCTGCGCGAGCGTGAAGTTCGGTCCAGTGACCCGCTCAAGCACTTCGGCCTTCTGCGGGAAATTCGGGTTACGGGGTGGGGCGGCTTGCATCATCCATCAGTCTCCAGAGGGGAACGAGGGGTTGAATTGCGCTCGAGACGGGATTAACCCGAATGCTCTCCAGAAGTGGCGAGTGCCGTGTCGATCAGCGCGCGGCATGCGGAAAGAATCCGATCAGACAATTCTTCGTCAGCCGTGGAACGCGCGAGAGTCATCCCGCCGATCATGAGGGCGAGCAGGGCATAGGCTTGATCGGGATCGCGAAGGCCGGCTTCATTCAGATGCGGCTGCAGCGTGGCGATCGTTTCCGCGACGATGTTTTGTATGGAACGTCGCGCCGGTTCGTTCTGCCGCGAAACATCCGCAAGAAGCGGCGGCATCACGCAGCCTTGTTCGACCATCTTCCGATGTGCGGGACTCAAGTATTTCCGGGCGATCGAGCGGACGTGGTCGGCTCCGGAAAGCGACTCATCCTCTTTGCCGCGCAGCACGCGCGCTTCGCTGAGCGTCTGCACCATCGCTTCGGCAAAGAGTTCGTCTTTCGATGCGAAGTGTGCATAGAACCCGCCGGCCGTGAGACCCGCCTGGGCCATGACGTCGTCGACACTTCCCGCCTGGAATCCCTTGCGGCGAAAAACGACCGCCGCAGCCTCGAGAATTCGTCGGCGCGTCTTCTCTTTGTGGTCGGCGGCATATCGCATCCCCTTATAGTATTACGATCGTAATACTATGTCAACAGGAACTTGAGGCGATTTGCAGAGCAGGTTCCCTGAGACGCCGCTCGGGGGTTTCGGCTGCATGAATCAGGCAGCGCGGCGGATCGTTGTCGCCTTGTCGCTCGTCGGCAGGCGAATGGAGATCGTTGAGGGGGTGTCTCCCTCGATCTGCATTTCGTCGACCTGCTCCGGAATGATGCGCTGCGCATAGACCGCGTGCAGAAACTCGGGGAAGAGGGTCCATTCGCGCGGCACGCGGTTCCAGATTGTGGCGAGCTGCTTGAAGAAGTCCATTTCGTACTTCGCGACGACGAGATCCTGCACGGTCTGGATCGGATCGAGATCGGCCGGGGTCCATTCGCGCGGGCAAAGCTCGTACGCCGGGTCGCCGCTGCGGCCACGTTCCGGCACCGGATAGATGATCGCCAGTTCGCCGGTCGGGTTCAGCTTCGTCGGAAATGCGCGGCAGGCGGAGGGGCGATGCTGATAGTTTCCGCAGCGGGCCTGCCCGAGCGGATGGTCTTCATCGGGCGCGCATTCCATCAGGAACCGGCACTTCGTTGTTCCCTTGAGAAACGCGCTGTCGCTGTGCGACAGACAGATCACAAACGGCGTCGCCTGTTCGTCGGCGAAATGGAAGTGCGGCGCGTAGCTGCGGGCAATCTTCCCTTGCGGGTCGGCCCAGCGGCAGGCAAAGTCCCAGAAGGAGAGTCCGAGACCTTTTTCGATGCGGATGATGTCCGCACCGGTCACAGGGACCGCAAAGGAACGGCAGCAACCGGCGTGGCAGGACTCGCAGGGACTCATCCGTGATTCCCATCTGGCGGCGTGGAACGATCACCGAAGCTCGCCCTCCGGAAAGCCCGTTCCGGATTCTATTATCGATGCGGGCTCCCCTCGGGCATCAGGCGATTCTGCTGCAAGTCCCCGCACGCTAGGCCGGTGGAACGAGCATCTTGCCTGAACCACCACGATCGCCGGGGGTTTGGGTTGGATGTGGAAAGTTTGAGCCCGCTGCTTCGTGCGCAGATCATCGCGTCCAATCCAGCGAGCCCGCTCGAACTGCGCGTGAAACAGTCCCCGAAGCAGGACGATTTACAGTTCGGGAATGACTTCCTTCCCCTTCATCGAGCCGAGCCCCTTGTAGACAACGGGGTCGATCGCATCGGCGATGAATTTCACTGAGCCGTCCGCCAGGCCGATGAAGATGCCGTCGCCATGGGCGCTGCTGAAATCTTCAAAGTGGACCGAGTTATTCGGCTGATGGTCGGTGACGCCGAGAATTCGCGCGACCGCTTCCACTCCGCCGGGCGCCGCCCCGACCCAGGTCGAGAGCCACTTGGGGGTCTGTTTTTCGTCGCTCTTTCGTTCGCTGATGAGGATCGTGGTTGTTGTGCCGTCCTTGATCGACGGGATGCGAACGCTGCTGTTGTGATAGAGAATGCCGGTTCCGATGCATTGCGTTCCGGGAGGATCGTCCTCGCATTCATGCAGGTCGGTGTTGCCGAAGCATCCGACGTAATTGGCGATCGACAGCATCACCGGCAGTTCCGGGTTCACCTTCGGGGGCTCCAGATCGATCTGCCAGACGTAGTCGGAGGGTGAATCTGAAGGGCAGCGAAAGACCGGCAGAATTGAGGCACGCCCGACGGCGTTCGCCGGCGAGGTGACCGACTGCTTCAAGTCGATCTGCTCGAGGACGTTCACTTGTTCGAGTCCGTCGAGGATCATCGACCCCCATCCGAAGCCCGATCTTCCGTTGACGTCATGTTGCTGATTGGTGACGCCGATCCAACCGGATGGAAACGTCCGGTACTTGTCGTGGTACTCGTGCATCGCCAGGCTGATCTGCTTCATGTTGTTCTGGCATTGGGTGCGGCGGGCCGCTTCGCGTGCATGCTGCACGGCGGGGAGCAGAATTGCGGTCAGCACCGCAATGACCGCCATCGTCACGAGCAATTCGATGAGCGTGAAACCTTTTGACCGACGGCGCGACGACGACATGGGATTGCTCCGGATACGCGAACCGAGAGGGAAGCCCGCGAACAAGGCGACGAAGGGAACTCGCACACCGACATTATGTCAGGTCGTTCCCAAGTTGGGAATCATCTTTCTCTTAGGAAATACGTATAACGACCCCGGGGCACCGGATCTTTCCTGCCGTCACGCAAAGTCTGCGGAACCGGTGAAGTCGGCGAAGGGGAGCCAATCGGCGGCGATTCCGCCAGTCTACGGCGCCGGCAGAACGGCCCGGACAGCACTCGCCAGCCGGGCGATCCCCGCTTCAATTCCCGCTTCCGTCTGCACCCCGAAGCTGAGCCGCATCTGGTTGCGCGGCCGAGTGCTGAGCGGCCCCGGGTAGCAAAGCTCCCCCGGCACATACATCACCTGGTCGACTCGCGAGGCCCGGGTGAAGAGCGCACTGTCGAATCCGGTCGGGATCGACTCGGGAAGCGTCATCCAGACGTAAAGTCCCCCGTGCGGCCTGACCCAGCGGACGCCCGAGAGATCACGAAATGATTCATCGATGGCGCGCAGCATGCAATCGCGCTTCCGGCGATACGCGGTGCGAACCTCTTCCACATGCGTATCGTACAGTCCATGTTCAATGACGGCCGCGAGCAGGTGCTGGTTCAAGTTTGCCGAGCCGAAGTCTTCATTCCCCTTCCGATCGCAGATCGGCCCGACGAGCGCCCGGGGAACGACGCCGAAACCGACCCGCACGCCGGGCGAGAAGCTCTTTGAAAACGTCTGCGCCAATATGACCGACTCGCGCTCGCCGTCGAATCCCCAGATGCTCGGGAGCGTCGGGCCGTCATATTGCAGTTCCCGGTACGCGGCATCTTCGAGAATCATAATGCGATGCGCGCGAGACCATCGCTGCGCAATTCCCACGGCCGCCTTCCTTCGTTCGGCCGAAAGACTGACGCCGCTCGGGTTCTCGTAATAGCTGACGAGGTAGATCAGCTTCACACGGTCGAGCTCGCCGTCGGCTTCAATTTTCCGGAGCGTTGCTTCGAGCGCGTCCATGCGCATGCCGTCGTCATCGGCCTCGACCGGAATGGCGCGGGCGCCGAGTCCGTTGAGGACGCCGAGGAAGACGAAGTAGGTCGGCGCTGCGACGAGGCAGATGTCGCCGGGATCGAGCAGGACTTCGCCGACGAGTGAAAGGAACTGCTGAGACCCGGTCGTCAGGATGAGTTGATCGGCGTCGATTCCCAGCTCGCCCGGGGTACAGTTTTCGAGTCGCGCGAGCTGTCCGATCAGTCCTTTTCGAAGCTTGTCGGCGCCCTGCGTTGTTCCATACTGCAGTGCCGTTCGGGCGCGCTCGTCGGTCTTGAACAATGTGTCGAACGCCGCTCGCGTCTCGGTGACCGGAAGGCTCGACGGGTCGACAAGTCCGGCTGCGAGCGAGATGCACTCGGGGTTCTCGACCGCCTGCTGCATCAGAAAACTGATCGCCTGCCCCTGCGCCCACCGCCAGCGATGGCTGAGGGAAATCGGCGGCAGAGTTGTCTCGCGTTCGTTGGTCGTCGTCATGGATTCACTGAGGGAGAGGCTGGTTTTCGTCGAGATGCACAGAGGGGAAGGTCTCGACTTCTGTGGAATCGCGGACTATTTTCGCAGCAGCTTCTTGCGCGCGTATTCAATCCCGCTGACGAGTGCATCGACTTCAGCAATTGTGTTGTAGACCCCGAAGCTGGCGCGAGTCGTCGCGGAGACGCCGAGCCGGGTATGGAGCGGCATGGTGCAGTGATGCCCGTAGCGGACGGCGATTCCCTTCAAGTCGAGAAGCATCGACAGGTCCTGTGGATGCACCCCTTCGATCTCGAAGCTGACGATCGCCCCTTTGCTGGCCGTATCGGGCCCGAAGATTGTGAGGCCCGGGATCGCGCTCAGCTTCTCGTGCGCGCGGACCAGAAGCGAGTGCTCATGATCCGCAATCGCGTCGAACCCGAGGTTGTTGACGTAGTCGATCGCTGTGCCGAGCGCAATCGCCGGTGCGATCGGCAATGTTCCCGCCTCGAATTTCGCGGGAATGGGAGCCCAGGTCGAGTGATCGCGGAAGACCTGGTCGATCATGTGGCCGCCGCACAGGAACGGGTCCATCTCTTCCAGCAGTTCGCGGCGTCCGTAGAGCACGCCGATGCCGTTCGGACCGTAAAGCTTATGTCCCGAAAACGCGAGGAAATCGATGCGTGGCTCGCGGACGTTCGTGGGAAGATGCGGCACGCTTTGCGCGGCATCCACAAGGACCAGCGCGCCGCGTTCGTGCGCCCATCGTGAAATCTCGCCGATCGGATTGATTGTGCCGAGCACGTTCGACATCGCCGTCACCGCGACGATGCGGGTTCTGTCGGAAAGCACTTCGTCAAGCTGCGCGAGATTGAGCCGACCGTCGTCCGTGAGTGGAATGTATCTGAGGACGGCTCCTGTCTCCTCGGCGACCTTCTGCCAGGGAACGATGTTCGCGTGGTGTTCCATCTCGTTGAGAACGATTTCGTCACCCGGCTTCAGATGCCGGCGTCCCCACGCACTTGCGACAAGATTGATCGACATCGTCGTGCCGGAGGTGAAGATCACTTCTTCAGGCTCAGCGGCGCCGAGGAATGTCTGAACCTTGCGGCGCGTCCCTTCGACGGCGTCATCGATCAACGCGCCGAAGTGGTAGTTCCCCCGGTGCGCATTCGCGTAGTAGTTCGCATAGCAGTCGGCTTCGCGATCGATCACCACGCGGGGTTTCTGGGCCGATGCGCCGGTGTCGAGATAGACCACCGGCATCCCGTTCGGAAGGGGATGATGGAGGATCGGGAAATCGCGACGGACGGCCTCGACGTCGAGCACTTTGCGGTCCATTGTTGACGACATGGCAATCTTCCGAAGCGGGGAGTGCCGCAGTCGAAGCCCTAGGCGGCCGCTTCGGCCAGCTTTCGGACCCGCTGCACCATCCCGAACAGTCCGTTCTTCCGCTGGGGACTCAGATGCCGGTCGAGTCCGAGACGGGAGAACAGAGCTTTGATATCGGTTGAGAGAATCTCCTCCGGCTTTCGACCGGAATACGCGGCAAGCAGAACGGCGATCAACCCCCGGACGATCATGGAATCGCTATCCGCCTGAATTTCGACGGTCGTCTGACCGTTCTGCCTGACGTCCGCAATGAGCCAGACGTTGCTCTGACACCCGTGAACGCGGTTTTGTTCAATCCGCTGATCGGCCGGGAAGTCGGGAAGGTCAAGCCCGAGATCGATCAGATATTCGCATTGAGCCTCCCAATCCCCGAGGGAATCGAAGGTTTCGATGAGTTCATCGATCGTCAGGGATTGCTGCGAACTCAATTTCCGCTCCAGTGTCGAGAAACGCATTTCTATCGGAAATTGTAGGGGATTGTGGACCCCAATCCAAGCGGCGATGTCGCGGGTCGTGCTCTTGGTCGACGTCCGTGCCCGATCGAAACTGTGCGGATTCTGACCTGGCCGTGAACTCGCGCTGAGTAAAGGTTTGGACGCGACATCTCCCGGGAAAGGGAAACGGCCCTCAGGCCTCTGAGTTCGCAGATTTGCTGCCCGCGCGACTCCGCGGAACCGTCAACCGGCCGGGAGTTGGAATCGAATTTCGGTCCCCGCTCCCAAGGGAAGAAAAACCGCCCCAAGAGCCGGGTTTTCACATGTCTGGGTTCCTTTTCACGAAAAACTGAACTGGTTATCCTGTTGCTTCGCACAGTGGCCAAACGTGTCGATGCGTCGGGTATCGACGGCATGCCCAGCCCTTCTTCGAAATCATAAACGGTGGATTTGTGAATCTACTCAAACGCGCACTCTGGTCGATTGGATTCTGCCTCCTGCTTGTCTCTCCGGCATCCGCGAGTGAAGCGGATCTGGCGATTCCCGATCTCCACGCCACGAATTTCACGATTGCCGGGCAAACGATCGATGGCTGGCATCTGATGCTGTACGGATCGTTCGTGATCTGCTTCACGCTCCTGATCAGCCTTTATCTTCGCGCGCAGATCGCGAAGTTGCCGGCGCACGACACGATGCTGAACGTCGCCGAAATTATCTTCCAGACCTGCAAGACCTACCTCCTCCAGCAGGGCAAGTTTCTGCTCATGCTGTTCGCGATCATGGGCGCGGTTATGACGTATTACTTCATGAGCCTGCAACACAAGCCCGTTTCAACAGTCGTCCAGGTACTTCTGTTTTCGCTGGTGGGAATGGGGGGCTCATTCTGGGTCGCCTGGTACGGTATCCGTGTGAACACGTATGCGAACGCCCGCACCGCCTTCGCCTCGCTGCGCGGCGAGCCGTGGGACGTTGTCAACATCCCGCTCCGCGCGGGTATGTCGATCGGGCTGTTTCTGATCTCGCTCGAGCTGGTCATGATGGTCTTCATTTTGCTCGCCGTGCCACGCGAAATCGTCGGCATCTGCTTCCTTGGATTCGCGATTGGCGAATCGCTCGGCGCGTCGGTGCTGCGAATCGCTGGCGGTATCTTCACGAAAATTGCCGACATCGGCTCGGACCTGATGAAGATCGTCTTCAACGTTAAGGAGGACGACCCGCGCAACCCCGGCGTGATCGCCGACTGCACCGGCGACAACGCGGGTGACTCGGTAGGCCCGACGGCCGACGGCTTCGAGACCTACGGCGTTACCGGCGTGGCCCTCATTTCGTTCATTACGCTCGCCGTCGCCAGCGTCGAGATTCAGGCGAAGCTGATCGTCTGGATCTTCGCGATGCGGTTCCTGATGGACTTCATGTCGGGAGTTTCCTATTTCGTCAATCAGTTGATCTCCGAAAAGCAGTACAAGGGGCTCAAGGAATTCAACTTCGAATCCCCTCTCACGCGGCTGATCTGGATCGCATCAATTCTCTGCATGACCACGTCTTACGGTATGAGCTACTTGCTCATCGGCGACATTTCAGTCACGGGCGCCGACAACGTTGTGAAAGAGCTTCCGGACCTTTGGTGGCAGCTGGCGACGATCATCAGCTGCGGTACTTTAGCCGCGGTGCTCATCCCCGAGTTCACGAAGATTTTCACAAGCTCGCACTCGAAGCATGTTCACGAAATTGTCACTGCCTCGCGTGAAGGTGGCGCGTCGCTCACAATTCTTTCCGGTCTTGTCGCCGGTAATTTCAGCGCCTTCTGGAAAGGCATGCTGATGGTCGCCCTCATGACCGGGGCCTACTTCGTCAGCATGATGGGCCTCGATCAGATCATGGGGCAGCACGCATCGATCTTCGCGTTCGGCCTCGTCGCCTTCGGCTTCCTCTGCATGGGACCTGTCAACATCGCGGTCGACAGCTACGGACCGGTGACCGACAACGCCCAGTCGATCTTCGAACTCGCCCAGACCGAGAAAGTTCCCAACATCCATCAGGAAATCCAGCAGAAGTTCGGCTTCAAGCCCGACTTCGAGCTCGGCAAGCACTACCTCGAAGCGAACGACTCCGCCGGCAACACGTTCAAGGCGACCGCGAAGCCGGTGCTCATCGGTACGGCCGTCGTCGGTGCGACAACGATGATTTTCTCGATCATCCTGCTGCTCGACAAATCGGGCCTGCTGAAACTCTCGCTCACAGACGCACCAGTGCTCCTCGGATTCATGTGCGGTGGAGCCGTAATTTTCTGGTTCGCCGGTGCTTCAATTCAGGCCGTGACGACCGGTGCCTATCGTGCGGTCGAGTTCATCAAGAAAAACCTGGACTTGAACAAGTCCGAAGCGGATATCAATGACTCGCGCACGGTCGTCCGCATCTGCACCGAGTACGCTCAGTCCGGCATGTGGAACATCTTCATCGCACTGATGACACTCACTCTCGCCTTTGCGTTCTTTGATCCCAACTTCTTCGTCGCGTATCTGGTATCGATTGCCGTCTTCGGACTGTTCCAGGCGATCTTCATGGCCAACGCAGGCGGATCCTGGGACAACGCGAAGAAGCTCGTGGAAGTCGATCTGAAAGAAAAGGGAACCGACCTGCACGCGGCTTCCGTCATCGGCGATACCGTCGGCGACCCGTTCAAAGACACGACCTCGGTCGCGCTCAATCCGATCATCAAGTTCTCGACTCTCTTCGGCCTGCTGGCGGTGGAAATCGCCGTGGAAATCAAGGCGGCCGCGACGGCAGGAACCGGAACCGACTACACGGCCTGGGTCGGCGCAGTGATGCTCGCGATCGGACTCACCTTCGTCTGGCGGTCGTTCTACTCGATGCGGATTCCCGACAAGGCCTGATCCGGGTCAATGCACTTTTTGGAATGCGATCCGCGCACACCACGGTGTGCGCGGATTTTTTTTCGCCGCTTGCCCCCCGGCGCGACGTTCCACACTCTCGACGAAACAAAAAACCATGATTTACGTTCCGCGCCGATTCTGAGATAACGTACAAGCCAAGACCGATCCCGTTCCGCCCGCAACCGCAGTCAAAGGCCATCGCGATGGAGCATCTGCTGACGATCGACAATGTGCTGGCACTCGCCACGCTCTCGCTGCTGGAGATCGTGCTCGGAATCGACAACGTCGTCTTCATTGCCATTCTCGCCGGCAAGCTCCCGGCGAACCGGCAGGCGGCCGCTCGACGGATCGGCCTGTTCCTCGCCATGTTCACGCGGATTGCGCTGCTGTGCGCAATCGGATGGGTCATGGGCCTCACGGGAGCGCTCTTTTCGATTTCCAGATTCTGGACCGGAGAGGCGGGGGACCTTCACGCGGTCAGCGGCCGCGACCTGATCATGCTCATCGGCGGACTGTTCCTCATCGGTAAGGCAACGTACGAGATTCACGATAAGCTCGAAGGTCATTCCGAATCGCATGGTTCCGCTCCAGCCGCGGCGTCCTTCGGAATGGTCGTCGCTCAGATCGTGCTGATCGATATCGTCTTCTCGCTCGACTCCGTCATCACCGCGGTCGGGATGGTGAAATCGCCGGAAGGTCAGGAATGGGTCGGTCTCACCATCATGATCACTGCGGTCGTTCTCGCAGTTGTGGTGATGCTCGCCTTCGCGGGAGTGATCTCTGAATTCGTCCACCGTCACCCGACGATCAAAATGCTCGCACTCTCGTTTCTGATTCTGATCGGAGCGCTTCTGGTGGCCGAAGGGTTTCACATTCACTTCCCCAAGGGCTACGTCTACTTCGCGATGGCGTTCTCGCTCATTGTCGAGCTCATGAACATGCGGCTCCGCCGCGTTTCCGAGCCGGTGAAGCTGCACCAGTCGTACGTTCCGACCGACTCGAACTGATCGATCGGCTTAACAGCGATGCTCAACCTCCTGTCCCCTCTCCCCGCCGCGGGAGAGGGCCGGAGTGAGGGGGGCTCCGCAGACAGATCCCCGTCGTCATCATCCGGGAAATCCGCGCACCCCGCCCGCTGTCCGGTTATCATCAACGTCACGCAGTCAACACACAGCGCAACCCAACCTCAATCGATCCTTCGAATCAGGAGCGCTTCCATGACGGTCACGACCAAATACCTTCGTCGCGATCCTGCGACGGTCGAGTCCTGGGCCGAAACATGCGGAAGCATCCGCTGCCTTGTGGAAGAGTCCGACCAGGCAGCCGCCGAAGTTCATCACGTCGAAATCCACGACGCGAAACTTCACTACCACGAGCGGACCGACGAGTTCTACTACATCATCGACGGGCAGGGGAAAATGATCCTCGATGATGAAGAGATCGAGGTGCACAAGGGGCTCGTCGTCTACGTCCCGCGCGGAGTCCGACACAAAGCGGTCGGCAACCTCACGGTCCTCACCGTCTGCATCCCCCGTGGTGTGCTGAGCGACGTGCACGAGGTGGAATGAGTGGTGAAGTGTCGGGCAATTGAAAGCCGCATTTCACCCTCTCCCCGTTGCGGGAGAAGGCGGCCTGCCGTGAGCTTGTCGAACCGGGGTGAAGGGGAGCTTCGTTCCGAATGACCGACGATCGCGCGCACGTCGCCTGGCAACCATTGCTCACGCTCGACAGCAGCCAACGCATCACTGCGGGCGCTCCGGAACAACTCCGATCCGCCATTGCCCGCGGGGCCGATCTCCGCATCTACTCCGAGTTCCGGCACAACGAACACATCGACGTCGCGTCGCAGAACGACGAACTCGTCCGCGAAACGATGGACATGCGCGCCACGTATCTCATCGATGGCCGATGGTGCGCGGGGATCATCACGCTCCGCCAGCCGGTCGAATTGCCGGTCGGCTTCGGCCCGCGACCGTCGCTCTCACTGTTTCTCTACAACGAAGATGGATCGCAGGCGATCGCGTGGCCGTTTCTCGACGGCCAGCCACAGCCCGGCCCGCACGGCCAATCGCCGCCGGCCGATCATTCCGCGATGCCGAAGTACCGCGAACACGACTGCTGGGATGACGGCTCGAACGCCCCTTCAAGCAACTTTACCTACGACTTCGAGACGATCCGCTATTTCGTCCGGGACGACTGGCGGCTCGTGCTGCACCACTCGAAAGAGGGCGATGTCATTGCCGGGTCGCGCGACGAGATGGCGGAACTCTTCGCGCGCGGCGTCGAATGGAAAATCGGCATCACCGGACTCTGCGACGACCTCGCAGAGCCGGGGGAGTCCCCGCCGCACGAAGTTTTCATTCAGGCAGGATCCTGCTATCTCTACTCACGGCAGAACCTGCTGATCGCCGCATCGCACCCGCTTGCCCGCGTCCGCCCCGCCATTCCACTCCGCTACAAGTCCGACAACTGGGACTACGCGTGGCTTGTCGCCCGAACCGACGGCCACGTGGCACGACTCTCTTACGATCCCTACACGCTCAGTCCATCGCGCGCCGAAAGCCACCACGAAGTCCGCTGGTACTGCCGCTGACTGCAATCCTCAATTATCACGACTCTGGTCCCCTCTCCCCGCCGCGGGAGAGGGTCAGGGTGAGGGGGGAACGGCCGAGAGATCTCGGAGTGAGAATCGATTCTGGCCGGTTGTGCGCGATGGTCGCTCGCTCCCCGATCCAACACGCGACGCGCGCTCGATCCCTCACCCCGCGACTTCATCGCGACCCTCTCCCGCAAGGGGCGAGGGTTCATTCTGGGCATCACACATGGAATCTGGGTGTGCTCACTTCGCGGCCGGCACGGCGATCATGTCGAGCGTGATCGTGCACTTCTCCATCCCGACTCCCGTAACGCTCGCCTTTGACGCGGCCGGCGGATGCTTCGGGTCGTAATACTTCGGCCGTAGCGTCGTCAGCTTTCCGCTCACGTCGTCGTTCGTAACGTAATACGTCGCCTTCGCGAGATGCTTCAGATCGCTCCGCACTCTTTCATGA
>JBFWWA010000045.1:0-13666 GCA_050246455.1 Planctomycetaceae bacterium | reverse complement strand
CCCGATCATCACGATCTTCACGATGCTTGCCCCCTCAACAGACAATCCTGCTGCTTGTTCCACTGTTCAATGCACGAAGCCCGCACTCGGCGCGGAAACCGATCCCGGCGAGCCGTTGAAAGTTTCCATCATGGATGATGCGCCAGGCCTCTGTCCACGGGCGCAACCCCGGAAATCGGCACGATTTTACGGCAACAGGCCGTCAAAACCCATTCAACCGGCCGACAACGCAGTGCGGCGATTTCCAACCCGATGCAGGATGGCCGGGGTGGAGCGAAGCGACCCACTCGGATTCTCCGCCGGATCGGCTTCGAGTGGGAACTACGCCCGGTGCCGGCGGCCGTACTGCTGCTCGTAGTAGCCGAGGTATTCCTGGTTCTGGATCCGGGCGACCCAGTCGCCGTGGGCCAGATACCATTCGATCGTCTGGCGGATGCCGTCGCGAAACGGAATTTCGGGCTGCCAGCCGAGTTCCTTCTCCGCTTTCGACGAATCGATCGCGTAGCGAAGGTCGTGGCCGGGTCGGTCGGCGACGTACTCGATCAGCGATTCCGGCTTGCCGAGAAGTTCGAGCAACGTCTTTGTCAGCTCGATGTTCGTCACTTCGTGGTGGCCGCCGAAGTTGTAGACCTCGCCGACCTTTCCCTTTCGAAGAGCGGCGTCGATTCCCCGGCAGTGGTCGAGGACGTGGATCCAGTCGCGGACGTTGAGCCCCTTCCCGTAAACCGGCAGCCGCTCGTTCTTCATCGCGCGCGAGATGAACAGCGGAATCAGCTTCTCCGGGAACTGGTACGGTCCGTAATTGTTCGAGCAGCGGGTGATGACCGCCGGGAAGTGGAATGTGTGCACGTAGCTGCGGACGAGCATGTCGGCCGAGGCCTTCGATGCGGAATACGGGCTGTTCGGGGCCAGCGGAGTTTCTTCGGTGAAGAGGCCGGTATCGCCCAGGCTGCCGTAGACCTCGTCGGTCGAGACCTGCAGGTAACGCGCGGTCTTCGCGGCCCGGCAGGCATCGAGCAGCACCTGCGTGCCGTTGATGTTCGTCCGAACGAACGGCCCGGAGTCGAGAATGCTTCGATCGACGTGACTCTCGGCGGCGAAGTTGATCAGTGCATCGACCGGCTTCGACTTAAGGACCGAGTCGATGAATTCCCTGTCGCAGATGTCCCCCCGCTCGAACGCGTAGCGGGCGTTCCCTTCGAGGTCGGCCAGATTCTCGAGGTTCCCGGCATAAGTCAGCTTGTCGATATTGATGATCGACAGCTCCGGATAATTTTCGAGCGCGTAGCGGATGAAGTTCGAGCCGATGAATCCACAACCGCCGGTGACAACAATGCACTTCATGGAAGCGAGTCTTTCGTAAGCAATCCCCACCGGCCCGACGTGAGGTCGTTCAAACGCTCTTGGATGATGATTTAAAGCACTAAGCACGAATGTCTAACGAAGCACGAAGGGGAAAAGCACAAAAGGTGAGATTGAACGTCTGACCTGTTTCGTACTTCGGACTTCTTTCGTCATTCGAGCTTCGTGCTTTACTCCACGATAATTTCCGCCGGGATTCGTGCGAGAGATGCCAGCGTATCGTCCTCGTCGAGACGGATGATGCGGACTCCCTGCGTATTGCGTCCGACCTGGCTGATGTCGCTGGCGCGGACGCGCTGAATCTGGCCACGCGCGGTGACCATGATGACTTCGTCCCCTTCACTGACCGCGACAACGTCCACCACCTGGCCGTTCCGCTCCGAAGTCCGGATATCGCGAAGCCCCTTGCCGCCGCGGCGCTGACGGCGATACCGCATGTTGCCCCGGTAGCTGCCGGTCCCATCCCCTTCCGCCGCCTCGGCTCCCTCGGCCGGTTCCGGGGCCTCCGCCGCCGCTTCGACCTCGGCGGCTTCCGTTTCCGGCCCCTCGGCTTCGCCGTTCTCCGCTTCGCCGGGGCCGAACGTGGTCCGCTTGCCGTAGCCATTCTCGCAGACGGTGAGAAGGCTCATTTCGGGATTTGCAACCACCATGCCGACGACGAGGTCGTCGCCGGTGAGCGCGATGCCGCGCACGCCGTGCGTCGCACGTCCCATGGCGCGGGCGTCTTCCTGCGAGAAGCGGATCGACATGCCGTTCTTCGTCGCGAGAACGACGTCGTCGGTGGTCGAGACGATCGAGACGTCGATGAGCACGTCCCCTTCGTCGAGCTTGATGGCGATGATGCCCCCCTTCATCGGACGGCTGTACGCGGAGAGCGCGGTCTTCTTCACCGTGCCGTTGCGCGTCGCCATCATCAGGAAGCGGTCGTCGGTGAACTCGCGGACCGGCAGGCAGCTTGTCACCCGTTCTTCCGGATCCTGCAGCGAAAGAAGATTGACGACCGCGCGCCCCTTGCTGGTGCGGCTCTGCAGCGGCAGATCGTAAACCTTCTGCCAGTGCACCTTCCCCCGGTCGGTGAAGAAGAGGAGGTAATCGTGCGTGCTGGCGACGAACAGGTGCGCAAGTGCATCCTCTTCGTCCGACTTGGCGCCTCGGATTCCCTTGCCGCCGCGGTTCTGCGCCTGGTAGACGCTCAGCGGCGTCCGCTTGATGTAACCCTTCTGCGAGAGGGTCACGACCATCGGCTCTTCGGCGATCAGATCCCCCCGATCAATATCGGAGAGCTCGTCCTCGCTGATGACGGTTCGCCGTTCGTCACCGTACTTCTTCTTCAGCTCGACCATATCCTCGCGGACGACGGCCCGAATGTGGGCTTCGTCCGAGAGCAGGTGCAGGTAGCCGGTGATGTCTTCCAGAAGCTTCTTATGCTCTCCGCGGAGATTCTCGCGCTCGAGATTCGCGAGCGAACCGAGCTGCATCGCGACAATCGCTTCCGCCTGGTTCGCTGAAAGCTGGTAATTTTCGGCCTCTCCCTTTTCCTGGACGAACGACTTGAAGCCGTCGTCGCCGAGGGCCCGGGCGATGAGTTCCGCGGCAATGTCGATTTTCTGCAGCTGATCGCGGGCATCGGCGCGGCTGTCGGCGTTGCGGATCGTCTGGATGACCTTGTCGATGTCGATCTGCGCGATGATCAGACCTTCGACGGTATGTTTCCGCTTCCGCGCTTCGGCGAGCATGAACTCGGTCCGCCGGCGGATGACGTCGGTCCGATGCCGGATGAACTCGACCAGCAGCTCTTTCAGCGAAAGAACCTGCGGCCGGTTGCCGACTAGCGCGAGCATGATGATGCTGATCGTCGATTGCAGCGGCGAATACTGATAGAGCTGATTAAGGACGACGTCCTTATCGGCGTCGCGCTTCAGCACGATCTGCAGGTGGACCTGCCACTCGGGAATCTTGCGGTCGGTGAGATCGACGACGCGGGCGATTCCCTTGATCCGCTCTTCGCGGATCAGCGTTTCGAGCCGCTCGCGGATGCGGTCGCGCGTTTCCAGATACGGAATTTCCGTGACGACGATGACGTCGGAATTCTTCTCTTCCTCGAAGTGCGTCTTCGCGCGCAGCGTGATCGTCGAGCGGCCGGTCATGAATCCCTGGCGGATGCCGAGATGGCCGCAAATGATGCCTCCGGTCGGGAAATCGGGCCCCGGCATCACTTCGAGCAGGTCATCGATGGTGCAGTCGGGGTCGTCGATGACCGTAATGACGGCGTCCGCCACTTCCCCCAGGTTGTGGGGGGGAATGCTCGTCGCCATGCCGACGGCGATGCCGTTGGCGCCGTTGACCAGAAGATTCGGGTACTTCGACGGCAGGACGACCGGCTCCATCGTCCGCTGGTCGTAGGTGGGGACGAAGTCGACGGTGTCGCGGTTGATGTCCTGGAGCATTTCCGAGGCGACCGCCGAAAGGCGCGCTTCGGTGTAACGTTCCGCCGCGGGGGGGAGCCCGGCGAGCGAGCCGAAGTTCCCCTGCTTGTCGATCAAGGTGTCGCGCATCACCCAGGTCTGGGCCATGCGGACCAGAGTGGGATAAATCGAGGCGCTGCCGTGCGGGTGGTAGTTTCCGCTCGTATCGCCCGTGATCGTCGCGCACTTGACCCGGCCGGAGTTCGGGCCGAGGATGAGGTCGTTCATCGCGACGAGAATGCGCCGCTGCGACGGCTTGAGCCCGTCGCGCGCGTCGGGGAGCGCGCGGCTGATGATGACGCTCATCGCATAAGTGAGATAGCTCGAACGCATCGCGTCCTGAACGTCGAGCTGTTGAATCCGTTCCCCGCCGGTGTTGAGTTCCGGCTGATCTCCGATGTCACCGTCCGACAACGACGGATCTCCTTGATATCAATGAATGAGAGTCTGTTGGTTCGACAAGAATCGTGCTCGGGAGCGCGAGAATTGCGCAGAGAACAATGTTCCAGAGATCCCGGCGAACTTTCCTCCGTGTCTTTTGCGGACCGCGAACACATCCATCGCGGTCGATCGGAAAGGCTCCTTCTTCACGAAACTTCGCCCGATTCGCATCAGAAAAACCGCCGGACGACGACTCATTTCGAGGTCCGGAATCAGGCCGACATTTCGCACCTTTACCGTTATCGATATCATACTCGATAGAGCATGCAGGAACAACGCACCGGGGCCTTCCAAACCGGGGAAAAAACAGGCAAAAATGCCTGACGGCCGGCTGGATTCACTCCCCGTTTTTCGAGCCGCGCGCGGCCTTGCCGGGCACCCTCGGAACGAGGCGGAATCGGCACCGATGAAAACCGGCGACAGCCGCCGGTCTCGATGCCGCTCCGGCCAGATCGTTCGGCTGCTCGACCGCTCGTGACGACTTGCGAAACCGACTCGGGAGACGGCACTCCATGGATGCTGACGCGACGCTGGTGCAGGACGCGGCTCAGGTCGAGCAAAGCCTCGAACTGAGTCGCCACGTCGAACAGCCGCCGTCGCAGGTCCCCGGTTTTGAAATCGAGCGAAGGCTGGGCGAAGGGGCTTTCGGTTCCGTCTGGCTCGCGCGGGAGCAGAACACCGGCAAGCAGGTCGCCGTCAAGTTCTACACGCATCGCCGCGGACTCGACTGGTCGCTCCTCAACCGTGAAGTCGAAAAGCTTTCCGTTCTCTATACGTCGCGGAACATTGTCCGGTTGCTCAACGTCGGCTGGGACAACGACCCTCCCTACTACGTCATGGAGTACCTGGAGAACGGATCGCTCGCGTCGTTTCTGACACAAGGACCGCTCCCGGCTCACGAAGCGGTGCGCATCGCCAAATCGGTCCTGCATGCGCTGGTCCACGCGCACGGGAGCGGCATCCTCCACTGCGATCTGAAGCCCGCGAACGTGCTGCTCGACGCCGACTTCGAGCCCCGGCTCTGCGACTTCGGGCAGTCGCGCCTTTCCGACGAGCAGAAACCCGCCCTCGGCACTCTGTTCTACATGGCGCCGGAACAGGCCGATCTCAAAGCGGTCCCCGACGCGCGGTGGGACGTCTACGCGCTTGGCGCGCTCCTCTATCACATGCTGTCGGGGGAGCCGCCGTATCGTACTGCCGAAAACGAACGAGCCGTCGAGAATGCGGAATCGCTCGAGACGCGGCTTGCGGCCTATCGCCGACTGGTCCGTCAGGGGAACCGGCCGGCCAACCTCCGCTCGCGTCCCGGCGTCGATAAACGGCTCGCGGAAATCGTCGAGCGCTGCTTGAGCGTCAATCCCGAGAAGCGGTACGCGAATGCGCAGGCCGTGCTCGATGAGCTGGAACTGCGCGATCGCCAGCGGGCGCGCAAGCCCCTGCTCTACCTCGGCGTGATCGGTCCCGGTCTCCTGCTCCTGGCGATGGCGTACTTTCTCTACCAGTTCATGGTCCGCGCCGAGCAGGATGCGCAGAAACTCCTCACGACGCGCGCAGTCGAAAGCGACGTGCAGGCAGCGCAGATTCTCGCGCGGGGAGTCGAGCGCGACCTGCGGACGCGCGCCACGTCGCTCGAACAGACCGCCCAGCAGATCTCGGCCAGCGAATCGCTCCTCAAAGCGATCGATTCCGCCACCGGCAAGTCGCGCGAAGAGCGGGAAACGATGTTCGCGGAGCTCAAGTCGCTCAAGGAACGCTCCGACAAGTTCCGCGCCAATATCGGCATTCGTCCCGACGAAAGCTGGCTGGTCACCGACCGCCACGGGATGCAGGTCTGGCGCGAACCGTACTCGAACAGAACGATCGGATTCAGCTACGCTCACCGCGACTACTTCCACGGCACCGGGAAAAGCTATCAGCAGGGTGCAGCCCCGCCGGGAATTCCTCCGATCCGCGCCGCGCACGTCTCTGTTCCGTTTACGAGCGACGAGACCAACCAGTACATGGTGGCGATCAGCGTGCCGATCTGGGATCTCGAACGTCAGAACGTCGTCGGCGTGCTTGCCCGCACCATGCATCTCGGCAAGCTGCTTGCCGACTACCTGCAGCGCGAACGCATCGAGGGTGAAAACGAAGTCGAACGGACGCTCGCCCTTGTCGAGTACGGCGAAGGGAAGCTGATCGACCACCCCTGGATGACCGCGGATAAGGTCAAGACGCTCGGCTCGGAGACGTTCAACCGGCTCAAGGTCTCCGATGAAGTCCGCGAAAAAATGATCCGCCTCGCGAATCCGGAGAGCGGAAGCACCGAAGCGGCGTTTGTCGAAGACTACAGCGATCCGGTCGGCAGTCTGGAGGGGGAAGCGACGCACTACGGCGGAAAGTGGCTTGCGGCGTTTGCGATCATCGACGGCGCCGGCTGGGCGGCTGTAGTGCAGGAACCGCGCGAAGCGGCACTCGATCCGGTCGAGGAGATGAAGCAGGGACTCGTCCGCTACGGATTCATCGCGCTCCTTCTCAGTTGTGCATTGATCGGAGTGTTGTGGTATTTTGTGGGACGTGCGCTCAACGATCGTTCGCAGCACATCTGGTCTTCGCGCAGCGACAGCTCGCGACCCACCAGTTTCCCGACCTCCCCGACGGATCGTTAAGGATAACTTCTGCTTTGTTCGCGCTCGTCGCCCATGGGCCGGAAGCCCGGCAGCGTCTCAAGCAACCGCTCGAGTCCGGCCGCACCTACGTGCTGGGGCGTGACGTCGACGCCGATCTCCCCGTGCCGTGGGACAATCACATTTCGCGCCGCCACCTTCGGCTCAAAGTCGAGAGTGACGCGGTGCAGATCGATCGGCTTCCGGAAGCCCGCAACGCGCTGTTCTACAACGGAGCAGCGGTCGAAAACGTTCGACTGCGCGGCGGCGAGCAGTTCGTCATCGGCGATACGACCTTCCAGCTTTTCGGCGCGCGGAATCTCCAATCGTCGCCGAGCGAAACCCCGGTCGAGGAAGTGACCTTCGAGCGGCACGAACTGCACAAGGTCCGCATCCGCGATGCCGACAAGCGGATTGACGTCCTCGCGCGCCTCGGCGAAGTGATCCGCGGCTCTCGCGTCGATTCCGATCTTTACCATCACCTTGCGACACTGCTTCTCGCCGGAGTGCCGCACGCGGAAGCGGTGGCCGTCGTCTCACTGGCCGACAGCGGCCGCGTCGAGATGCTCCACTGGGATCGGCGTCGAGAAACCGCCGGAGAGTTCCGCCCGAGCACGAAGCTTGTGCATGACGCCGCCGCGCGCCGGCGCAGCGTGCTGCACGTCTGGGAGTCGGCCGCCGGAGTCAGTTCCGATTACACCGCCGTCGCCGAGTTCGACTGGGCCTTCTGCACGCCGGTCATCGACGCCGCCGTTCCGACCTGGGGGCTTTACGTCGCCGGACGGCTCGACCGTTCCGCGCTTGCCGCATCCCCCACGGCAGCCAACGGCAGCCACCTGCACGCGGATGTGAAATTCACGGAGATCGTCGCGGAGATCATCAGCTCCGTTCGCAAATCGAACAAGCTTGAACGGCAGAAGTCGGCGCTTCGCCAGTTCTTTGCTCCTCCGATTCTCGCGGCCCTCGGCGACGATCTCGACACCGACCTGCTCGAGCCGCGCGAATGCGACGTCACCGTTCTCTTCTGCGACCTGCGCGGATTCAGCAAGCGGTCCGAGGAATCCGCGGGAGACCTGATCGGTCTGCTCGACCGTGTCAGCCGCGCGCTCGAGGTCATGACGCATCACATTCTGAAACATGGCGGAGTGACCGGAGATTTTCAGGGTGACGCCGCGCTCGGATTCTGGGGCTGGCCGTTCGAGTCGGAAGAATCTCCCCTCAACGCCTGCCGCGCTGCGCTCGGAATTCGCGCGGAGTTCGCCGCGAATGTCAACCGGAAGGAACACCCCCTCGCGAACTTCCAGATGGGGATCGGGATTGCGCACGGGCGAGCCGTCGCCGGAAAGATCGGGACCAGCGAACAGGTGAAGGTGACGGTCTTCGGACCGGTCGTGAATCTTGCCAGTCGGCTGGAAAGTATGACGAAGCAGCTGCGCGTCCCGATCGTTCTCGATCAGACGACGGCCGGCATTGCGGCCCGGAAACAGAGCGCGCGCGAAGGACGGGTCCGCAAGCTCGCGCGCATTCTCCCCAACGGACACGAAAATCCGTTGACCGTCAGCGAGCTGCTCCCGCCCGTCGATCAATACCCCGAACTCTCGGACCAGCACGCGAAGCAGTTCGAGGAGGGAGTCGACCACTTCATTGCGGGACGCTGGGAAGAGGCTTACCGCGCACTGCACGGAATGCCCGCCGCCGATCGGGCGCAGGACTTTCTCGGGATGCTGATCGCGCAGCACAATCGGGTCGCCCCGCCCGACTGGGATGGAATCATCCGCCTGCCCGGAAAGTAGGCCGAACGCATCCCCGCATCGAGCACCTCCGGGCGAGACCCCCTGAGCCCGCGAAGGGCGTGCTCGAGTTCGCCAGAGCCACACCCGTCGCAGAGCGTGCCGTCCGGGACGCGGACGTCACCCCATCCCGCATTGACCGCTCCCCGGTTTCCTGGCCGACGAGCAACTCGATACCACCGGTACAAACGGCGCAACGGTCCCTTTTAAAGAAGGGGAATCCCTGAAACTTCGGCGTGTCTGACGGAACGGGTATTCGGATTATCCGGTTCCCGGAAAGACGGCGTATCGCAGCGCCCACGAAAGATGCGCAGAGTTACTTCATTTGCAGCGCCGCAACCTATGCTTGACTCGATTTCGCGGCCAGCACATCTGGAACGATTCGAATCGTGAGCCTGAAGAGAACTTCAGCGAACCAGTTTTCCGAAAGCGCCGCAGGAACTCCGACAGTTGAATCCCATGATCAAGGCGATTGCCGATAATGATTCCACGGCCGGCGACATCGGCACCGAGCGCCGGTCGCACTCCTTTCGGGGCGTGAGCGATCAGCTCACCCCGCGGGGAGTTGAAGTGCTGGAAGTGCTCCACGACGTTTTCGAGTCGCTGGAGTTTACCTCGAGCGGCGACACCCGCGAGTAATCGCCGCAAACGCGTGATGCGCAACGAAGTGCATTCCGGAATTGGAAAGAAGGACAGCGAACTCATGGATGCGTCGTCACATTTCGACCGAGCTCGAATTCTGGTCATCGACGACGACCCGCTTCTGAGAAGCCTCATCGTTTCGCTGCTGCGAAAAGACTGCCTGGTGAGCGTTGCGGCGGAAGGCTCGGAAGGCTTTTACAAAGCGCTCGAGCATCCGCCCGATATCGCACTCATCGACGTGCAGATGCCGGGATGGGACGGACTCAAAACCGTGCAGGCGTTTCGCGGACACCCGGCGCTCGCCCACATCCCGATCATGATGCTCACCGGAGACGCGAGTAAGGAAACCGTGCTCGCCGCAATCCGCGCCGGCTCGAACGACTACGTCATCAAGATGACGTTCTCGAAACAGGACTTTTATCAGAAGCTCAACCGGCTCATTCCGGGTCGCGTCATCATTCCGACCGCCGCGACGCCGGAATCCGTATCGGCCGGGTCGACGGCAACTCCGCAAGTCAGCGCCGTCGCGGCCCCGATGCCTGCGGCGAAAAAGCCCGCGGCCAGCGGAACCGATCTGCAGGAAGTGATCGACGGCTGGGAATAGTTCCCGGTCCGATGCGCCGCTGCTCTCGCAGGAGTATTGCACCGCAGGTGCGGCCGCGCGCACTGTGATTCGCCGCATGAGAAACATGCGAAGCCGGAGGATCCGCTTGGCGCAAAAGCGGCGGGCGGCACGCTCTGCAAAAGGCGTGGTCTTCGCGCAATTACACCACGCACTTCTCTGGTTCAGAACGTCCCCTTCGCGGTTCCGGGCAACGCCGATTGCCGCATGAGAAACATGCGAAGCGACAGAATTCGCTTGCGGCCGGAGCGCACTGCGCGCCGCGAGAATTTCCAATCGCGGTCAATATTGCGAAAAGAGTCTGGGATTTCAGCATTTCCCGAGATGGAAATTTTTTCCAAATGGGACTTTCCACGTTCTGCGATTTGTGCTTAGAATCGAATCTGTCAGGTTGGAAAGCGCTTCAAGTGGCCGTCCCCGATTTGGGAAGGATTCGTCAATCATGTTGCACTTCACGTGCGATCTGTGTGGGCAACAGTTGGGAGACCGGCGGTTCGTCGTGAAACTGGAAGTGTATCCCGCGTTTGATCCGGAGGCGTTCGACGAGGACGACCTCGACGCAGATCATCTGCAGGAGCTCTCCGAAATCATTCACGAAATGGAAGCGACCGGTAAGAACGACATTGAAGACTGCAGTTCGAAAGGCTTCCGCTTCGACCTCTGCCCTCAATGCCACTGCAAGTTCGTGAAGGATCCGCTCGGCCGAGAGGCGCTGCGACGACTCAACTTCAGCAAGAACTGAACTCCGTCGCGCGGGCCGGCCAATTCATTCGTTTCGCGATCGATGGCGCGAGATCGTTCGCGCATCTTTGCGGCCAAGGTCTCCGCTCGAAGACTCGCCAAGGACGAACGCGGTGACTCTCGGACCAGGACGCCGCCGTTCGTTCCGCACCGGCCGCACGCAGCGCAGCATCTGGACAATCCTCCTGCTGCTCCTGATTGCGGGGTATCAGCTCTACACCCGCACGTCCGCCCCCGCCCCCGACTCCCCCCCTGTTCCGTTCTCCTTCGAAGGGGACGGCCCCTACAAGGTCGAACGTGTCGTCGACGGAGATACGATTCTGCTCGAAGGACGTACGCGCGTCCGGATGATCGGCATCGATACGCCCGAGTCGGTCGCACCGGACCGTCCTGTCGAACCGCTCGGCAAGGAAGCGTCCGAGTTCACCCGCTCGCTGATCGAAGGGCGCGAAGTCACGCTGCAGTACGACCGCGAGCGGCGCGACCAGCATGACCGGGTCCTCGCCTACGTGCTCCTGGGAGACCGGCTGATCAATGAAGAGATCATCCGCGCCGGGTTCAGCCGGGCCGAGAAACGCTTCCCCTTCGATTCCGGAATGAAGAGCCGGTTCCTGAAAGCCGAGAAAGAAGCGCGCGCAGCCCGCCGCGGATTGTGGCGTTCCGAGAGCCCGGGCCCACCTGCCCGCTGACGCCTGATCGCTCCGTCGGATCGATCGGACGGGTCGCATCCCTCCCGGATGCACTAACATTCCTGTCTGTGCCGACCGGCCATCGACTCACGGAGTGCACCGACAGCAATGCCTGCGCTCCGGAAATCGCTTTTCAGTCAGGAAAGCCGGTTTCAACGAACTGATTGGAACGTCGGAGAGGAACCACGCCCTTCGCTATCGCTCAGGGACGTGCCACCCAATCCCAGACGGAATGGTGCGACCGGCTCAGTCGCGAACGCGCATGACGAGCAGCGTCCGGTCGTCCGGCTCGCTTCCGCCGTCGACATGCAATTCGAGCTCCGACCAGATTCCCTGAAGGATCCGCGGTGCATCGAGCAGCGCAATCCGGCGGAGTACGGTGGCGATGCCGTCGGAGCGGAACATCTTCCGTCCGTGGTTCATCGCCTCGCTCACGCCGTCGCTGAACGCCACCAGCAGGTCGTTGTGCTCCAGTTGCAGCACCGATTTCTCGTAGGTCGCATCGTCGGTCACGCCGAGCAGCATTCCATGCGACTTGAGAGTCATCATTTCTTCGCCGCGCATCAGCAGCGGACCGGGATGCCCGGCGTTCGTATAGGTGAACTGCCGCGTCCGGGCGTCGTACAGGCCGTAGAGCAGGCTCATGAACTGATGCGAGGGAGTGATAGTGTAGAGCGCCCGGTTGATCCGCTCGACGACCCGGTCCGACTCGATCAGTGAATCGCTGCAGTCTACGCAGAGCGCGCGGAGCGCGCCGCGCACCGCCGACATCACGATCGCGGCGGGGATACTGTCGCCCGAAGCATCGCCGACGACGATCACCGTCCTGTGAGGACTGACCGACACCAGTTCGCACATGTCGCCGCCGATTTCGTGCCGGCTCGAGCAGACCGCAGCGGCTTCGAACCCGCAGGTTTCGGGAAGCCCGCCGATGAGGTCCTGCGACTGGCTTTCCGATGCCACCCGCAAGTCCTGCTGCAGACGATGCTTGACCGCGCTTTCGCGGAGCAGCACCACTCGCTCGAGCAGTGTCGCAATCTGCGCGGCGATCGAATGCAGAACGTGCATTTCGCGGTCGTTCGGGTCTTTCCGCCTGCGATCGTAAACCCAGAGCGTGCCGAGCGGACCGGAATCCGACTGCACCGCCACGCAAACGCCGGTCGACATTCCGTCGGGAAGCCAGAGCACCGAGCGCGTCGCGGGATCGCTCTGCAGCACGACCCGTCCCAGCGAAAGCGCCTCGAGATCGGGAGGCTGCCGAGACAACTGCCGGTTGCGGACCGGAATCTGATGCGGCTCGATCTGCGACACCGCCCGAAGATTCAGCCGCTGAGCCGACGGATCGAGCAGGTAAAAGCAGGAAGACCGAAACGACGTCAACTGCACCGCGGCGCGCAACAGCTTGTTCAGCGCGCCGATAAGGTCTTTCTCGTTCGGAAGCGAGAGTCCGATCTCGACGAGCGTCGTCACTTCATTCGTGCGGGATTCGAGCGAGCGCGACGCCGAAAGCGTGCGCGCGAGCAGGTCGGCCGTAATTTCCGCGAGCTCGCAGACCGTCAGGAACGAACGATCCTGCTCCTCCCGGTCGGGCAGCGACAGATGAAGAAACCCGACGCGGTGGGTGCCGTCTTCAATCGCGCGCAGCCAGGCGCAGTCGGAGTCGCTCTTGAGTCTCGCTTCGACCTGGTCTCCGTCGTCCGAAGCGACCGCCGTGAAATGCAAAGGCCAGTTCGTTGCCGCTGCGAACTTGCGGCAGACGCCGGAGATCCAATCGGGCGAGGCACCGGTTAATTTCGGCATGAATAGACCGTGACGGATCGGAACGACCGAACCCGCCCGACGGAATGACCCATCCCCGGCGCGGACCGGCACCGCTAGATTCATCGGCTGATCCCGGGGTCGGCAGCGACACCGATCGGAAAATCACGATCTGTAGAGCCCCTTCCGATCGGTCCGGATCTGACGATCGCATCGAATGCAGCGGACTCAACCGATGCGCAGCCCGACAGACCAGTGCGTCACGCCAAAACCTTCGCAACTTCCCCGGAGCACAGACATTCCTGTCGGTGCACTTCGTGAGTCGTCGGGTGGCCGGGGCAAAACGAAGTGTGCCCCGGAATCTCCGTCGAAACTCGTTCGAATTCTCGGACGGCCACTGCGCAGCAACCGGTGCCACCCACGAGAGTTCCCGGAGCACAGACATTCCTGTCTGTGCACTTCGTGAGTTCCCGGAGCACAGACATTCCTGTCTGTGCACTTCGTGAGTTCC
>JBFWWA010000044.1:0-13827 GCA_050246455.1 Planctomycetaceae bacterium | reverse complement strand
TTCCGAAACGAAGGTAGCAAATGAATCGGGTGGATCAACTGCCGGCGGCGGCGACGCGGGGCGTTACGCCCCGCGTCGCCGTGCCAACGGTCGATCACGAATGCCCGATGTGACGGCCCGTCCAGCATCGGGTCTGCGAATCTGGACAGCACTCTGCAAATTGCAACGCTCAGTTGCCGGAGCCGGTCAGCCGTTTCTTGTGGCCGCCTCCATCTGCCTTGATGGCGATCTTGGTCGGGCGGGCCTCCGGCCTCTTCTTAAGCGTGATGCAAAGCACTCCATCAGTCAGTTCGGCGTCGATCGATTCCGGATCGATCGTCTCCGGGATGGAAATCGCACGCTCGGAACGACCGAACATTCGCTCGTTGTGCCAGTATTTTCCGTCGTCGCGCGGCACCTTACGTTCGGCGCGCATCCAGAGCTTGCCATCCTGGAACTCCAGATCAATGCTTTCCCGGTCGTATCCCGGAACGTCGGCTTGGAGATAGACGTTCCCTTCATCTTCCCAGATGGTCAGGGGGAGCTGGCACGGCGTTTGCGCCCCCGCCACGGTGCCAAAGGCCTGATTGAAGGCTTCATCAAGCTCTCGGCGGACGGTGCTGACGAACGAACCCGGTGCGTACGTGCTCAAGCGAGTCATAAGCATCTTTGGATCCTCCCGTTCAATAAGGTCACCAAGAAATTGTTGAAGCTTTCACGCGGTTTCGGTGAAAGCGACTTGGAGTAGATGGCGCGACGAGCGCCATTCGTACACGTTCTTTACAGAGCTATGGCAGCTCGGTAGTTCATTTGTTCCGCAGTCAAGCTATGGATCAGTTCCTCCAGCTGCGGATACGACATGCCTGGAGGATGTTTCGCATGAAATTCGAACTTTGAGTGTTCCCACGTCGGCATCGGAAAGGTACAGCGAATCCCACGACGGACGAGCTGCTGACGCAATGACACGGCAGCGTCCTTCGACTCGAGAGTGACGGCACAAACTCCGTCGAAGGGGCGAATCGCGACTTCTACACATTTGGAGTGACAATCGGACAATACCGCACAAGACATTGCTCGTTCTCCTCCTATCCGAAACGTGATCGATGTGAAAGTTGCCAGAATGCCTCGAGACGACGCGCGTAAAATCGCCTCGCCGATTCATTCAGGGGTTGCGAGTCGCTGCGCACACACTCGCACGATCCACAACGTCGACGACCTGCGGCTTCAATCCGGCTTGAGTCTGTCGGAGAGCGCACACGTGAATTCGGTATCAAAAGCGAAGGGAAGAAATCGCACTTCTGAGTCGAACCTTGAATCCCAGCGGAGGGCTCCGCGTAAACCACCGCACGCCGCCAAACGACACGTTGCCGCTGACAACATCTCAGGGTCTCCCTGCTGAACCGGAAATCAGGTGTTGCTTATTACCAATGAGGCCGGGGCGACCTCTCCCACTTGATTGCTACGCCTCATCATTCCGATTTGTTGGCCGCCGTCAAAAAAGCGTTTGGCAAAATGGATGCCATACACAAAGGTGGTTTCCGATCCGGAACTGTATTGAATCCCTCGTTTCACAATTCCTTGATTGGAAAGAATTTGCGATGACCACCCGGACCCGCGTCGGCCGACGGGCCCTGGAATTCAGCTGTCAAATTGGCAGTAAGCGGGTCCTGTTTTCCACGCGGGTTGTCAGTTGAAAACGCGTTGAATTGATGCCACTCATCCTGCATGGGCTTGGGACATTGCCGACAGCGGCCAAGAGGTAGAACGAGCATCCAGCTCCATAAATTGCCGACAATGTAGGCTCGCCACTATTCGGTCCTTCCGGCGAAAAGTGACTGAACGATGCGTACCGGAGCGAGGAAATTGTTGATCATGGGAACCGGTGTCTCGGTGGCCTCAATCAAAATGGCGGTACTGTCATCCGTCTTCAGGTTTTGACCGTCGAGTTCTTCAATTCGACTGATCAGCCTTGGAAGAAAATCCTGGCTGTGAGAAGAGTCGATTCCCGCTGCGAGCTTTTGCAGGCCACGGGAGTTCAGCATGTTTCCCGATTCGTCCAAGCACTCCGAAATCCCGTCGGAATAGATGAGTACCCTGTCTCCACTCTGCAGCCGAGTATTGAATTTCGAGTAGCGCATCCGGTCATCGACTCCCAGCGGCAGATTCGCAAGTCCGTGAATTTCCGGTGTGTTCGACACCATCTCACTCCAATCCTGTCGGCCGTGACGGAGGATGAGCGGCATCGGGTGTCCGGCAATGGACATGGTCAGTATTTTTGATGGAGCGAAAAACGTGCAGACGACCGCAGTCGCAAATGCGCCTGAAAGGTCGGTCACTTCAGAAAAACATTGGTTCATCTGTGTGACAAATCGGCTCTGATCGATGCGATTAATATTCTTCCGCATAATATCTCGCAACTTCGTCGCGGTCGTCGACACACTTGCACCATGACCGCTCACATCGGCCAGCAACAAGCGGGTGATCCGGCCCGATGCACACGAAGACAGATAGCAGACGTCGCCGCCAGCGCGTGCATTGGCATGCGGCCGGCTGAAGAGCCAGACGCGGAGCCCCGGCATTTCGAAGGTATTATTC
Organism: Planctomycetaceae bacterium; assembly: GCA_050246455.1. Taxonomy (GTDB): domain Bacteria; phylum Planctomycetota; class Planctomycetia; order Planctomycetales; family Planctomycetaceae; genus CAZVJA01. The sequence goes on along the minus strand of JBFWWA010000044.1, from coordinate 11,253 downwards.
GAATAATGATTCCCTCCCCAGACCTCCATACACTGCATCTGCTGCGGCGTGACACTTTCTTCAAGATGATGATCTGGCATGTAAGACTCCTCTCACCGTCACTCCTTACGGCCAAGCTTCTCGAGGGGAAGACAGGATTCATCCGAGAAAACTCGAACGATTGCAGATTGCAAACGCCGCTATCAGGATCCGGTACTGATTGCGCCTGAACTCGCCGATCCTACGGTATGGATTTCCAGTGATAGGCGGCGATCGCGTTGAGTTCGCGAATGAAGAGTTGGTCACCGCAGACCGCGAGATGGGCCCACGTCGGATCCTCGCTGATCTTGCGAGTCTCAATCAGCTCAAACTTCTCTGGATTTGCGCGAATCAGCAACAATTCCCCCCGTTCATCGAGAGCGAGAATTTTCTGGCCATTGGTCACCAGACTCCAGTACTTCCCGAAAGGTCGCGTCGTCCAGCGTGATTCTCCCGATGCCACGCTGATGCAGGTGAATCGCTGATTCCGCAGATGCAGGTAGATGTGGTCATTGATCAACACGGGCGAAGACATGTAGCCCGTTGCCTTGTTCGTCCACTTCTCAGCCGCTTTTAATTCCGGCTTCGATCCCTCTGTGCTGACGGAAATAAGGAGCGATTTGCCTCCATTTGCACTCGTGAAAACCGTGTTCCCACCGGTTGTCGGAGTCAGAATGTTCATTCCACGGAAGGCCGGAATGTTCTGAGACCACAGTACATCTCCGTTGCCGGGGTTGAGACCAGCCAGCTTTTCTCGAGTCTGCACGAGCAATTGCCGCGTGTCGGCCAATTGAGTCAGGTACGGGGAAGCAAATGCGCTTCCGAACATTCCACCGGAATCCTGCAACACGCGCCAGACAACTTTTCCTGTCCCTTTTTCGAGTTTCACACAAGCTGATCCCGCCTGTACGAAAACGTGGTCGCCATCGATTAGCGGCGAGGACACAAATCCGAAGGCGGGGAGTGGACTTCCAAACGCTTTCACGAAATCAACGCGCCATTGCTCCGCGCCACTATTTGCGTCCAGGCAGACCAGCACGTCGCGCATTCCTGCGACATAAAGTCTCTTGCCGTCGTATGCCGGTGTCGCGCGAATCCAATCGCCATTTTCCTTCGCGAAGAATGGAACGGAGAGTGACCCGGCCCAGGATTTTTCCCAGCGCAATTGACCATTCATCCGGTCGAATGCTTTGACGACTTCCTCTTTTTTGTCTTTCGTTTCGGTGACGAAGACCAATTCTTCCGACACGATGGGTCCGGAATAGCTGGGTCCCAGAGATGCTCTCCAGGTAAGCTGCAGCGCGTCCCCGGACAACCGATGCGGCCAGTCGGACGATTGCGAAATTTGGCCGTCCCGGTTCGGCCCGCGCCATTGCGGCCAAGTCGCCGGCGCACCTTCTTGCGTCAGCGTTTGGTCACTGAACGCCGGGGCATTCAGAAGCAGGCTAAGGAAAACCGCAATGGCCAGAGCTCGACATTTCATCGACTGATGACACCTTCCTTTTCTCAATGTGCCCACAAGCTTCACACCACCGTTGGTCTCTCTCAGAAATCAACACCCGATCCTGCTGCATTTTCAACAGTTCAATGTCGTTCGTCCGTGTCAATCGCAGAGATCAGAATCATGGTCGCCACTCCGCAAAGCAACGTCGCAATGCAACCGACAATGAAAATCAAAGTGTCATCCATCACGTCGGCCTCCGCCGCTGGTCATCAACGTGCCGAACGACAGAATCGAAGGAACCCACAGCCCGACGAAAAGTCCTTGCTCCTTATTCACCAGAAACCAAAGCGTCACAGAGAACAGGAAGGAAAGACCTGCGGCGGTCAGGATCAGAAGTTTTGCGGTCTGGATGCGTTTCATGTTGGGCCCCGATCGCGTGAGAAGCAGTGGTCATTTCGCCGCTTCGGTTGCGACTCTCGATTCTGTGCTCGCGATGAAGCGGTTACTGTCGGTTTCCAGGTGGCTACAGACCCGTAACTCCGTTGAGATCAGATAACTTCGATGCTTGCTTCGTTTGCAGAGGTTCTGAGCTTCTTGATCGCTCTCGATTCGATCTGCCGGATTCGCTCCTTACTGACTCCCATTTCGGCGCCGATTGCTTGAAGGGTCTGTGGCTTCGCATCCCTGTTGATTCCGAACCGTCGCGTGACGACCGTCCGTTCGCGTTCATCAAGCTGCGACAGCATCTTGTTGACCTGGGCCTCTCGTCGCTTCTGAGCCCTCTCCTGCTCCAGCAAATTCGTTCGATTCGATTGCGACAAGCTGACCGTTTCAGACAGGCTCGTTCGAAAGCGATCGCGGTGCCGTTGTTCACTTGGAATGTGTCGGGCAAAGTTTCGCATGATTGCCCAGGTCGCGTACGTGCTGAGTTTGTTTCCCCGGGCGAAGTCAAACTTTTCGACCGCCCGCAACAGTGTGATGTTTCCTTCACTAACGAGGTCCCAGAGATCGTGGCCGGAGCGGGCATACTTTTTCGAAATGGCAACGACAAGACGCAGATTCGCTCTCACGATTTGATTCTTGACTCTCTGCGCCGCCTCGTAGAGTCGTTCGATCTGGTCCATCAAGCTTCGCTTGGCGTATGACGTGTCCAGTTGACCGCGCAACGTCGCAGCCTTGTATTTCAGATAATTGAACTTCCGAAAAAGATGTCTCTCCTGTTCTCGGCTTAAAAGCGGAACCTCGCACAGGTCTGCGAGATACGGGGTCCGTCCCGACCTGCCGGATGACGAGGAAGATTGCGAACTATTGGCCGGCATTTCGGCCATGATGATTTCGCTCGCATTCGGTCGGATGAACTCGGGACTCGGCATGTAGTTCAGAGGCAGAGTCATGATCCGTTCAAGTCGAGTGGCACGAGCTGCTCGCGTGTTGACAGTGGAGCTCTGGCAAGAATGTTTTCGTGATTTCAACGAGCTTCGTTCCCTATGTGCCGAATCAATTGCATTTTCGATTTCCTCTCCCGACATCTTGTGGTCGGATGAGCCGTCAGACGATTGGTCGCGTTTGTCAGAATGCGTGCCGTTGTTGGAGTTGCTCTCAGAAACGCCCCGAAGCCGTCCGCCTGAAGGCTTGCGATACTTTCGCGAATTGGTGGCCTGACTTTCCCGCCTTCGACGAGTCGTACTCACAGACAATGTCATCTTTGCGCTTTCCAATGTCTCGCGGTCGAGATCGTTCGCAGACTCGAAGTTCATGGCCGGCAATTGCGTGCCGGCCATGAACAAGAGTGCTCAAATCATTCGGTCGGCAAGAGTACGACGTCAATCACATGGATCACACCGTTCTTGCATTCGATATCTGCCTTGACGACTTTGGCGTTGTTGATCTTCACTCCTTCGCCAGAGTCGATCACTACAGCTTGCCCTTGAACCGTCTTGGCCGAATCAAGCTTCACGACATCGGCCGCCCTCACACTGCCGGAAACGACGTGGTAGGTGAGAATTGCCGTGAGCCTCGCCTTGTTCTCGGGCTTCAGAAGAGTTTCCACGGTTCCCGCGGGAAGCTTCGCAAACGCTTCATCCGTGGGAGCAAATACCGTAAACGGACCTTTGCCCTTCAATGTTTCCACGAGACCGGCGGCCTTGAGTGCCGCGGCAAGCGTCTTGAACGACCCCGCACTCACGGCGGTATCGACAATGTCTGTTTTTTCGTCCTTCGGAAGCAGCACTGTATCAATCACGTGGATCACGCCATTGCTGCAGTGGATATCGGCCTTAGTCACCGAGGCGTTATTGATCTTCACCCCTTTTGCCGCATCGATTGCGACCGTTTGTCCTTGAACAGTCTTCGCGGATTTGAGTTTGACCACGTCAGAAGCCGTCACAGCACCGGGGACAACGTGATAGGTGAGAATTCCGACGAGCTTGGCTTTGTTCTCCGGCTTCAGCAACGACTCAACCGTTCCTGACGGAAGTTTCGCGAAGGCTTCGTCGGTGGGAGCGAACACTGTGAACGGGCCCTTGCCCTTCAAGGTCTCCACCAAGCCAGCTGCCTTGAGAGCGGCAGCGAGAGTCTTGAACGAACCCGCACTGACCGCCGTATCGACGATGTCGTGCTTGGTCTGCGGCGCAGTCGCCGCGGGCGCCGCGTACGCGATCGGGGTGACACACCTGCGGGCTCGCCGCCAGCCGGCGTCGACATCCGAAAGCGAGGAAATCAAGAACGTAGCCGCGGCGAGACTCACGGAGCTAATTCGAAGTACCGACATGACTCACTCCTTTTGAAACATGAGACAACCAGGGAATCTGAGGCTGGGACGCAGCTTCGCTGAAACATCCGAGCGGTCATTACGGGAGCCAACACAGTTAGCGCCTTTGCGTGACAAGGAGTTGGAAAGGCATCTCGACTCACCCCACTCCAATCGGACACGCAATAATTCGTTCAAAACGACCACATCCTTTCTAGTAACCCGGCATCGTGTCGTCAACGATAATTCGTTCAAATCGGCCACTCCGACAGCAGTGGGTCACTCCTAAGGTATATCCACAAATTAACTTAAAGAATTTGGAATTCTTATTGAAAAAAGGAATCTGGACGCCGATCTCTGAACCGTCTATTATTCGTTCATAACGTTCATTCGCCGCGACCGATACCGGGTTCTCGTCGTGAAAAAGCTGTTGACCCCCAAGCAAGTGGCTCAAGCCATCGACGTCAGCGAGTCATCGTTAAAACGCTGGTGCGACCAGGGGTTGCTGACGGCGAATCGGACGGCAGGCGGGCATCGTCGACTGGCCCTGCACGATGTGCTTCAGTTCTTGCGGAAGTCGGGACAGAAACTGGTGCGACCCGAGTTGTTCGGTCTTCCCTCGAATACAGGGCAGACCTGGGTCGTCCTCGAAAGGGCACGGGAGCAGGTTCGCAGCGCGCTGATCGGAGGTGACGAGGAACTTTGTCGGCGAATCCTCTTTGACCTGTATCTGGCCGGACATTCTGTATTAGAGATCTGCGACCACGTCATCGCCGGGGCCTTCCACCAGATTGGTGAACTCTGGGAACACGGCGAAACGTCGATCTATCGCGAACGACTTGCCTGCGAGATTGGCTTCAAGATGTTGCACGAGCTCAGCACGGCGATTCGAACTCCTCCAGCTGAGGCCCTGGTGGCGCTCGGCGGCACACTCGAGTCAGATCCCTATCGACTGCCGACTTCGATGATTGAACTGGTTTTGCGCGAGCAGGGCTGGCACGCCACATCACTGGGCACGCGGCTACCTGCCGCCACGATCGCCGAAGCAGTACTCGACAGTCGACCCAACCTGCTCTGGCTCAGCGTCTCCAGCATTGAATGCGTACCCACGTTCCTACTTGAGTACGCGCATCTGCAGAAGATCGTGACAGAAACGGGTACTCCGGTCGTCGTTGGCGGGCGCGCATTGACTTCTGAGATCAGGCGACGAATGTCCTACTCGGCCTACTGCGACACCCTGCGACACCTCGTAAAGTTCGCGGCGGCGATATCATCATATGTGCCACGACTGAACGAAGATGGCTGCTCTTCCGCTCCGAATCGGATCAGCTGAAGAGAGAGAATTCCAGCTGGTTGGACTCGCCACGGAGCATGATCCACAGGGAAGCTGGTTTTCCACGTTTGCAATGCTCGTCCTGCGTCCAGTCTGCAGAACCTGAGTCGAGGTCGCAAACTCACTCGGTGTGCGATTTCCGAACGCGCCGTGCGGACGCTCTCGAACGCACTCACCACGCCGATATGCGGTTTTCTCCTGCGTATCCTCGATGCGACTGGAGCCAGTGCTGAATCAGGCATTCGAGAACATTCATTCCATCAGCACTTCCATTGGTGCCTGTGTTTCCATCCAACGACATCAATTTGGCTCAGGTTATCAATCCCGGCTGATATGAATGCAGAAAGCGGTTGCGCAATAGGACCTCTCGAACTAGCCGAGGCGAACGGATCATGTGGCGAAAAGCCGTCCGGCGCAATTGGTGCCCAAGCGGTGCAAACCAACCACTCAGAAGGGGACTTCTGGGAGTTCCCAATCGAGTGGTGAGCATTGCGCGATATTGTCCTAGGCGTCCTTTGTCGTATTGTCCATTCGCCTCGACGACAACTCTCGCAGCGAATATTGCCGATTCGATTGCAGGCCGAATTCCTTCACCGCTTTCGCGATACGCAAGTCCGGCAGCATCGCCGACAAGCAGGACGCCGTCGTCGACGATCTGCGATTCGCAGCCGTCGTAAAGATAGTACGCATGACCCTTGAAGTTTACGGGAATCTCATGGCTGAGAGTGCCATCCTGATTCAGGTCCTTCAGCAGCCTGGAGAGTGCGGATGAGGTCTCACGAGAGTCGACAAGTCCGATGCCGATGTTGAGATAGTTGGACTTGCGAACGCACCAGCCGTAACCGGAAAGATCGTCACGAAAATAGAGCCGCGGCGTCGAAGCGTTGCTTGCGACGGAGTTCAAGTTGGTTGTTATCGGGAATTCCGCTTCGACAGCTGTGACGAGCTGCGTCCGTAATTTTGGAGCTCTCATCTGTCGAGCAATCGGACAAAAATGACCACCCGCTCCCACGAGCATCCGAGCTTCGATGGTTCCATTCAGTCGCCAAACTTCCCCGATCCGTTCGATCCGGGTAATCGGTTCGCCGAGCCGAAGTCGAGCTCCTGAGCGCCGCAACAGATAGTCGTCGAACTCGCAGCGACGGATTCCAAAACTCACCGGATGTTCGAACTCGACCTGAGTTCCCGATTGTCCGAGCACGGCAACGTAGAACCCGCTGATCGGTTGAAAGACCCGGCTACCCGAATACTCCGGAACATCCAGGCGGAGTGCTTCCACGACCTGAGGTGTAATCCACCCGGCGCAGGTCTTATCTCGGGGAAAATGGGCCTTGTCGATGACAACAACGTCGAGTCCCGCGTGGCGAAGCTTCCAGGCGCAGGTGGATCCGGCCGGGCCTCCTCCAACGATCACGACATCGCATCTTTCCACAGAATTCGCTCCACCCCGAGTTTAACCACCCGTTATGCTGAAGTCGTCATCACATCAACGGCGGTCGACGCTCTGAAATGATGCTTCCAGTTCACTCGAATTCCGTCTAGTGAGGGAGAGCATGTCCCTGCATCATGATGAACAACGTCCCTCCAATGACTCGAGCCATGAACTCCCTTCGGTCCGGCAACGTCCCAAAATACCATTCGAACAGAAGCAGAGTGATGCCACTGAAGGCTCAAATGCCGGGCAAGCAGCAGACTCGTCGCAGAACCTCACGGCGCTTGAAAGGTTTGTGGTGCGGCGGTTGCGCGAGTTCATTGACCTTCCAGAGATCAATATCGTCATCGGCGATGAAGAGCAGGACGGCAGCAAACTCGCCAGGCACTCGATCCATATTCGCGATAAGAGCACGCTATACCAGTTGATCCGGGATCCCGAGTATGCGTTTCTGGAAGGGTACACACTCGGAACAATCGAGATCAGCGGGGATCTTGTCGAACTCTTGACGTTGCTCAAGCAGAAGCATTCCATTCACCAACACGTCTCGAAGTGGTCCCACTTAATCTACAACCAGCTCCGACGTCGACGAAGCCGTTGCCGACAAGGAAATGTCGCCTATCACTACGACATTGGCAATGACTTTTATCGACTCTGGCTCGACGAGCAACTCCTTTATACGTGCGCCTATTTCGAATCGGCATCCCTCACGCTCGAGCAAGCCCAAGTTGCGAAGATGGATTATGTATGTAGAAAACTCAGGCTCCGTTCCGGGGAGCGAGTTATTGAAGCGGGATGCGGCTGGGGCGCCCTCGCGATCCATATGGCGCGCCACTACGGCGTGACTGTGCGCGCGACCAATCTGTCAAAAGAGCAGCTCGATTATGCACGGTGCCGCGCAAAACGAGAGGGGCTTGAATCGCGCGTGGAGTTTATCGAAGCCGATTGGACCGAGATAGCAGATGCCTGCGACGCATTCGTCTCTGTCGGGATGCTGGAACACGTCGGGCCGGAAAACTATCGCCACCTCGGCCAGATTATCGGGCGATCGCTGGGCGCGAATGGCAGAGGCCTCATTCACACGATCGCGCAGAATACGACCGAGCCGCTGAGCCCCTGGATCGAACATCGCATCTTTCCCGGAGCACAGCCTCCTACGCTCACGCAGATGATGGATATCTTTGAACCTTATGAACTCTCCGTGATCGATCTCGAGAACCTCCGTCCGCACTATGCCGAGACGATACGGCACTGGCTCGACCGTTTCGAGAATTCGACGCAGATCATTCGAAAAACATTCGACGAGCGATTTGTACGGATGTGGCGGATTTATCTTGCGTCATCGATTGCGGCATTCCAGGTGGGAAGCCTGCAGCTGTATCAGGTACTCTTCGCGCCGCTGGCATCCATGTCGATTCCCGCGACACGAGACGATATTTATGGCGATCCCCTTCGGGGCTTGGGGGAGCGATCCGCTTGAACCGATCGGCAACAGTCGGTCGGCAGCCCATTCGAGATCGATCCGGTGGATGAGCGTTCCGAGCGTCCATACGCCGGTCATCAATCTGCCGGGGGGGACCTATTATCGCCGTCGAGAGAGCGCGAACAGTCCCGAGAGAACCAGAACCGTAAATCCGATTCCGAAGTAAACGGAAAGATAGGAGCGCTCGTCGCGCGCAGCGCGAATTAACTCGAGCGCCTTTCCCGCCTCGTACCGGACTTCTCCGGACTCATCGTTCTTCTGGACGCGCCCCAGCGACGTCGTCGCCGACTGGGCCTGGGCTCCGATCTTTCCGAGAGCACGCGCCGACTCTTCACGGATGAACGGCCGCTTGTCCTCCAGTCCCTCAATGAGCGCTTTCACGGCGGTGGGAGAAGTTTCCCCCAATTCCGTCAGCACTTTTGAAGCCTCGGCGGTCAAGGAGGGGTTGGCTCCCCGAAACGCCTGGACCCACAACTCCTCCGCTCGATTCGCGGCCGCCGGCCTCAGCCAGGTCCAGGCCATCCAGGCGAACATCAGCAAGACCGCCCCGATCAGGAAAGGAAGCAGCCACCCCTGCTCGACCGATGATGGCTTCGGAACCGTCCGCTGAGCCGGCATTCCCGCGAGCGGCGTTTCCGCCTGCTCCCGCTCGGTCATCGTTCGTTCCGCCGGCGGAGGGGGAAACGTCACGTGCAGTTCCGGAGTGACTTCGTTGAGACGCCGCGCGACGACGTACGCGCTTTCCGGTCGTTGTTCCGGCTCTTTCGCCAGAAGGTCGTTGATCAGTTGGTCGAGCATCGCCGGACATCCGGGCTCGAATTCGACGACTCTCGGCGGAACATCCTGGAGATGCTTATGCATCACCTCCGCAGGAGTTTCGCCGATGAAAGGGGGCCTTCCCGCCAGCATCTCGAAAAGTACGCAGCCGAGCGCGTAAAGATCGCTTTGGGCGGAAATCGGAGGGCGTCCGCGAATCTGCTCGGGGGCCATGTAGGGAAAAGTTCCCATCGTCCGCCCCGCCGCCGTAATCTTGCTCGCGGCGACAACCGTCGCCAGTCCGAAATCGCTCAGCTTCAGTTTTCCGGCAGTTGTCAGCAGGAAGTTGCCCGGTTTGACGTCGCGATGCACCACGCCGCGCTCGTGCGCGTACGATAGCGCCGATGCCATCTGCACGCCGTACTCAATGACAAGTTCCCACGGGAGCCGGCCTTTCTCCTCGATGACACGATCGAGCGTTCCCCCCTCGACGAGCTCCATCGCGTAGAATCGTTGATCTCCTTCGCACACGCCGCCGAATGCGCGGACGATGTGCGGATGGCGGAGAGTCTTGAGAATCTCCATTTCCCGCTCGAAGCGCGAGAGAATCGTGGTGTTCGCAACATCGGGGGGAAGCAGCTTGACGGCGAGCCTTCGATCATCGACGACGTAACGGGCGCGATAGACGACGCCCATTCCGCCTTCGCCGATTTTTTCTTCCAGCTCAAATGGCCAGATCCAGCGCTTCTGCATGGCCGTTTCCACGCGCCGAACTTCGGCGAATCAGTTTCGATGAGCCGCGTCGAGCGGCGCAAAACGTTCGACGATCACGCGGGCGGTCCGGAGTCCATCGACAGCCGCCGTTACAATTCCACCGGCATAACCTGCTCCCTCTCCCACCGGATACAAGCCTTCAATTCCCGGACTCTCCCGGGTCACTGCATCTCGCTCAATCCGCACCGGCGAGCTCCCTCGCATTTCCGGTCCGACGAGCACGGCGCTCCTCAGGAAGTCTCCCCTCCATTTGCGGTCCATGATCGGCAGACCTTCCCGCACGGCCCGCACGACCTCCGGTGGGATCACTTCCGCGAGATTCAATGGCCGCGTTCCGCGCTCGTAAGAGGAAGGTAACACGGCCGTCGCCTCAGGTGTTCGCCCCGCCAGAAAATCCGGCGCCGATTGAACCGGACAGTAGTAGTTTCCGCCTCCGAGCCGAAACGCCGCGGACTCATAACGTCTCTGCAATTCTACTCCAGCCAGCGGATGGGGGCTGCCGAATTCCTCCGGTTCGATCGTGACGACGAGGCCGCTGTTGGCGAACGGCGTGTCGTGCCGTGAATTGCTCATCCCGTTGGAACAGAACATTTCCGGCTCGGAAATGCTCGGAATGACGATCCCTCCCGCGCACATGCAGAAGGTGTATAGCGGCCTCACTCCGCGGGCGACAAGCGAGTAGTCGGCGGCCCCGAGGACCTCCTGGTACGTCCGTCGACCGTACTTGTGCCGGTTGACGCATTCCTGAGGATGCTCGATCCGCAGTCCCAGCTGGAACGCCTTTGCCGACATCGGCACACCGAGCGAATGCAGCATTTCGTAGGTATCGCGCGCGCTGTGGCCGATCGCGAGAATCACACGGCTCGTCCGGAGGTATCCTTGCGACGTTCCCAGGCCGACGATCCGGCCGTCGTTGACGTCGATACTCTCCACGCAGCAGCCGAACCGGTATTCTCCGCCGAGCGCCTCGATGCGACGCCGGAAATTCCGGCAGATCATTGGAAGCTTGTTGCTGCCCAGATGCGGACGATTCTCATAAACCAGAGAATCACGGCCGCCGCATTCGACGAAGCGTTCGAGTACCCAGTCGACGTCAGGCCCGGTGATGCGGCAGGTGAGCTTTCCGTCGCTGAAACAACCCGCTCCTCCCTCACCGAAGAGATAATTATTCTCTCGGTCGAACTCTCCACCGGCATCTATCGCGCGGATCGCCGGAACTCGCGTTTTCTCCGGTTGTCCGCGCTCCAGAATCAGCGGCCGGGAC
>JBFWWA010000043.1:0-13927 GCA_050246455.1 Planctomycetaceae bacterium | reverse complement strand
AGCGATCTCGCATCGAATCGGAGCGGCTGCTTGCAGACCATGCGAAGAAGATGGAGCAGGTGCAGGAGGAAATTCGCGAGATCGTGGCGGAGGCCCGACGCGACGCCGAACGCACCAAGCAGGACATCGTCAGCGAAGCGCAGCGTGAAGCGGAAGCGACCAAGCAGCGGGCGATCGCCGAGATCAACCGCGCGAAGGACGGAGCGGTGAAGGAGCTGTTCGATGTAATGGCGACCCAGGTCGCCAGCGCTACCGAGCATGTTCTGGGACGGAGCATCACACCGGCCGATCAGGATCGCCTGATCAACGAAGCGCTCGCAGAGTTTTCTTCTTCCAAGTGACGGTAGTGAGCCGCCGGTTCCAGCGTTTCGATTTTGAAACGTCTTGAACCCGCGGGAGGAAAGCGGGAAAGGCCAGATGGTCGAACCGGAACGACCCCAGACACGAGTTGCCAGCGTGATGGAAGACCCATCGGCGCAGGCAGTCGCGCGGACGTATGCCAACGCTCTCCTCGCCTCGACCCCGTCAGCGGCGAAGGATGAAACGCTCGAAGAGTTTGCTTCGTTCCTCTCGGAAGTGCTCGACAAGAACCCGGAGTTCAGCGGACTCCTGATGTCGGGCTTGCTCAACCGGGACGAGAAGCTCGGAATCATCAACCGCGTGCTGGCTGGGCGCGGCTCCGAGCTGTTTGTCAATTTCCTGCGCGTGCTCGCAAAGCATGATCGCCTGGAACTGCTTCCGCTCATCCTGAAGGAATCCAGGCTCAAGCATGAGCTTTCACAGGGGAAGCGGCGCGTGCAGGTGATGAGTCCCACTCCGCTGTCGAGCGAAGCGCTCGGCAAGATCGGTCAGAAGCTGACCGAATCCTTCAAGTTTCAGCCGGTCATCGAAAACAAAATTGATCCCGCCTTGCTGGGTGGGGTTGTGATTCAAGTCGGCGATACCGTTTATGACAGTTCGCTGCGCACGCGGATGAAACAGCTCCGCGAGCGCATGCGGCACAGGAGCCTCCATGAAATTCAAAGCGGACGAAATCGCTTCAGTTCTCCAGAAGGAAATTGAAGACTTTCGCGGCCAGATTGAAACCAGCGAAGTGGGCCGGGTGCTCGAAGTGGGCGACGGCATCGCTCGCTGCTACGGCCTCTCGTCGGCAATGGCCGGCGAAATGGTCGAGTTCCCGAGCGGCGTGCGCGGGATGGTCTTCAACCTCGAAGAGAACTCGGTCGGCGTCATCATTCTCGGTGACTACCTGAGCATCTCCGAAGGTGACGAAGTCAAGGCGACCGGCGCGCTCCTCTCCGTTCCCGTGGGTGACGCCCTCATCGGCCGCGTGGTCGATCCGCTCGGCAACCCGCTCGACGGCAAAGGCCCCATCGTCGCCACCGAGTCCCGTCCGCTCGAAACGATCGCCCCCGGCGTCGCCGAGCGCCAGCCCGTCAAGCAGCCGCTGCAGACCGGCATCAAGGCGATCGACTCGATGACCCCGGTTGGACGCGGCCAGCGCGAGCTGATCATCGGCGACCGCAAGACCGGCAAGACCGCAGTCGCCCTCGATACGATCATCAACCAGAAAGGCGGCGACGTCATCTGCGTGTACGTCGGCTGCGGACAGCGCTCCAGCAACATCGCAAGCGTCGTCGAAACCCTCCGCGCCCACGGCGCGATGGACTACACCATCGTCATCAGCGCATCAGCCTCCGATCCGGCTCCGCTCCAGTACGTCGCCCCGTACGCCGGTGCGGCCATGGCCGAGCACTTCATGTGGCAGGGGAAGCATACGCTGGTCGTGTACGATGACCTGTCGAAGCAGGCCCAGGCTTACCGTCAGCTCTCGCTGCTCATGCGTCGTCCGCCGGGCCGCGAGGCGTATCCTGGCGACGTGTTCTACTGCCATAGCCGCCTCCTCGAACGCGCCTGCAAGCTGAGCAATGAGCTCGGCGGCGGGTCGATGACCGCTCTGCCGATCATCGAAACGCTCGAAGGGGAAGTTTCGGCTTACATTCCGACCAACGTGATTTCGATTACCGACGGTCAGATCTACCTCGAGCCCGACCTCTTCTTCGCCGGCGTCCGTCCTGCGATCAACGTCGGCATCAGCGTGTCGCGCGTCGGCGGCAACGCCCAGACGAAGGCGATGAAGAAGGTCGCCGGCAGTTTGCGGCTCGACCTCGCCGCCTTCCGCGAACTGGAAGCCTTCGCCCAGCTCGGTACCGAGCTCGACAAGGCGACCCAGCTGCAGCTCGACCGAGGCTACCGCATGGTCGAGATTCTGAAGCAGCCGCAATACGAGCCAAGGCACGCGGCCGATCAGGTCGTCTCGATCTTCGCGGGAACGCAGGGCTTCTTCGACAAGGTTCCTGTTGCACAGGTTCCGCAGGCGGAGAAGGAGCTCGCACAGTTCATGCGTGAGCAGAAATCCGAAGTGCGCGACAAGCTCATTCAGACCGGTGCTCTTGACGATGCACTGGTGGAACAGCTCAAGGCGGCTCTCGGCGAGTTCCTCAAGCAGTGGACCGCGTCACAGGCCAAGGAGCCGGCACTCGCGGGAGCGAAGTAAGGTTATCGGGCGTAGTCCGGAATCGGTGTCGAAGTCTTTTCAAGCGACGCGTAACTCATGGCCAAAGCTAGAGCGATTGTCAAACGCCTGAAGGCGGTCAAGAACATCCGCAAGATCACGCGGACCATGGAATTGATCGCCACCGCGCGTTTCAAGAAAGCCATGGACCGCGCCACCGAAGCGGCCGAGTACACCCGCAAGATTTCCGAAATCGTCGCGGACCTGTCGGGCGCGGAGCTGCAGTTCTCTCACCCGCTGCTGGCGGAGCATCCTGAGGAAAAGAACGCGGTGCTCCTCGTTCTGACTTCCAACCGTGGACTTTGCGGCGGTTACAACTCGGGCGTGCTCCGGCAGGCGGTCGCACGGCTCAGGGAGGCAAAGGCCGGCAACCGGAACGTCGGTCTCGAAGTCTCCGGCAAGCGCGGTCTGAACTTCCTGAAGTATCAGGGTTACAAGTTCGACCGCACTTACCAGCAGTTCGAGGACAAACCGTCGTTCGAACAGGCGGAAGAACTCGCCAACAGGTACATCGAAGACTACATCGCGGGGAAGCTCGACCGGCTGGACGTGGCGTACACGAAGTTCCTCTCCGCGTCGCGGCAGACCGCTGTAGTCGAGACGCTCCTGCCGATCGGTCAGCTCACGGCCGACAAATCGACCGGCGAGAAAACCGCAAAGATCGAATACGAGTTCCTCCCTTCGGGCCGGGAGATTCTCGAAGAGATCGTTCCCGCCGCCTTCAAGGCCAGGCTCTTCAAATGTTTCCTCGACGCCGCGGTCAGCGAGCAGATTGCACGCCGCGTCGCGATGAAAGCAGCAACCGAGAACGCCGGCGAAATGATCGGCAACCTCTCGCGCCAGTACAACCGGGCCCGTCAGACGCAGATTACTTCAGAGCTGAGCGAAATCATCGGCGGCGCCGCGGCGCTCGAATAAAATTCCCGCCGGGTGCAACCGGTGGAACACAAGAAATACATATTCAGAACATTGATTGCTGATCGTTTCCAACGAAAGAACGCATGATGGCTACTGCAGCACCAGCAACATCCCAGAGTTTCGGCCAAGTCACCCAGATCATCGGCTCGACTTTCGACGCCGAGTTTCCGGAAGACCGCCTTCCCGAAATCTACAACGCCCTCAAAGTTGAGCAGGAGCTCAAGGGGGTGAAGGTCAAGGTGACCGGCGAAGTGCAGCAGCACCTCGGCGGCGGACGCGTCCGCTGCGTCGCCCTGGGCTCGACCGACGGAATGGTCCGCGGCATGAAAGTGCTCGACACCGGCGCACCCCTCTCCGTCCCGGTCGGGAAAGGAACGCTCGGCCGAGTGTTCAATCTGCTGGGAGACCCGGTCGACGGACGGGGCGAAGTTCCTCACGATGAGCGGTGGCCCATTCACCGTCATCCTCCGACACTCGAAAACCTGAGCGCGAAGACTGAAGTCTTCGAAACCGGTATCAAGGTCGTCGATCTCCTCACCCCGTTCGTCCGCGGTGGTAAGGCCGGTCTGTTCGGCGGTGCCGGCCTCGGCAAAACGGTTATTCTCACCGAGCTCATCGCCCGTATCGCGAGTGCACACGGCGGGTACTCGGTCTTCGCCGGCGTGGGCGAGCGGACCCGCGAAGGAAACGACCTCTGGCTCGAAATGCAGGAAACGAAGATCGGAAGCTCCGATCGTTCGGTGATCGAACAAACCTGCATGGTCTTCGGCCAGATGAACGAACCCCCCGGTGCTCGTCTCCGCGTCGCCCTTTCGGCCCTCACAATGGCCGAATGGTTCCGCGACACGACGGGAACCGACACGCTCTTGTTCATCGACAACATCTTCCGCTTCTCGCAGGCGGGGAGCGAAGTGTCGGCGCTTCTCGGACGTATGCCGAGCGCGGTCGGTTACCAGCCGACGCTGGGAACCGAGCTCGGCGAACTTCAGGAGCGGATCACCTCGACGAATCGCGGGGCCATTACGAGCGTGCAGGCCGTCTACGTGCCGGCGGACGACCCGACCGACCCCGCTCCGGCCACGGCGTTCTCGCACCTGGACGCGTTCATTTACCTCGAGCGTAAGATTGCCGAGAAGGGAATTTATCCCGCGATCGATCCGCTGGCTTCATCGAGCCGAATTCTCGACCCGCAGGTCGTCGGTGCGCGGCACTACGCCGCCGCCCGCCGCGTGCAGCAGATTCTGCAGCGCTACCGCGAACTTCAGGACATTATCGCGATTCTCGGCGTCGACGAATTGAGCGAAGACGACAAGCTCGTCGTGCATCGCGCCCGCCGCATCGAGCGGTTCCTCTCGCAGCCGTTCCTCGTGGCCGAAGCGTTCACGGGCAAGTCGGGCAAGATCACGCCGCTCGAAGACACGATCCGCAGCTTCGAGGAAATCTGCTCCGGCAAGTGGGACCACCTCCCGGAGGCGGCCTTCATGTATGTCGGTGCGGTCGACGAAGCCGAAGAGCAGGCCAAGCGACTCCAGCAGGCTGCGGGCTGATTCCGGTCAAAAAGTAGTACGACGAACTTCCGAAAGTTTTGGTCATGGTAAGCGCCCAGACGCTGCAACTGGTCCTGGTCACCCCGGAAAAGACGCTCCTCGACGAGCCTGTCGCCGGGTTGCGCTTTCCACTCTTTGACGGTCAGATCGGAATCCGTCCCGGCCGGGCGCCGATGGTCGGACGGCTGGGTTACGGTGAACTGAAGATCACAATGCTCGCCGGGGGGGAGAAGTCGTATTACATCGACGGCGGATTCGTGCAGGTGAAGGGATCAACCGTTTCGATCCTCACCAACCGTGCGGTCCCCGCCGCCGAAATCCGCGCCGAAGACGCCCGGGTCCTGCTGGAACAGGCAAACGCCCGAGTCGCCACGACCGATACCGCTGCCGCGACGCGTGCCCGTGATCAGGAACGTGCACGGCGGATGCTTTCGCTCGCACAGAGCCGGTAAGGGCGACCCTCCGGCGAGACTGGCAACCGGCAAAGCTTGCCCTGCCTGCGCAGCATTTCGCCCGGCCTGATGCAGCGGGCGCTCTACCTTTCCTGACGCGAACGGCCGGATTCAGCTTTTCTGGTCCCTGCCGTGTCCCGCAGATTCCCGCGGCGCCTCTCTCCCGATTGATTCATGCGGGTTCGTCGGCTTGGTCGAAATTGATTTCGTCTCGATGCCTCAGGCAGCCATCACGGCGCCCTCACGCACTCCCCTTTCTGCCGACACGATGTTGACGGGGGTAACAACTTGATCAACCCGAAATCCTCGCCGTTTGGCGATATTTCCGCAGCTTCGACTCCAGCTGGCGGACCACAGTCCGACTTCTCGATTGAAATCCATCGCGGACGAACCGAGTACCCCAGTCGCCCGATCGGCCGCACCCCCTTCCTGATTGGAGCGGGTGACGAGTGCGACCTTCGACTCGGCGGAGACCAGGTTCCTTCGGTCCACAGCCGGCTGTTCATTGAAGACGATACGCTGCACGCGGAATCGCTCGCACCGACCCCAGCACTGTTCGTCAACGGACGCGCTGTTCGCAAAACGGTGCTGCTGGACGGAGATAAACTCGGAATCGGCGCGTTTCAATTCGTGATTCACCGCGCGCACAATACGGCGGCACTCCCCGCTTCTTCGGCGGCCCTGATCGCGGAAACAGAAATCGGAACACTCGACCATTTCGAAGTCGACGATTTCGATCGGGACGATCTCGAAAGCCTCTCCGCGGCGGAACTGCTCGACCGCATCGAAAAGGAACAGGCGTTCGTCGATGCGTTCGAGAACCGGCAGCGGATGGGAGCCCGTGCGCTTCTGAACGCGGTTCGTGAACGGATGCACGTCGAAGAACCGGAAGCGATCCTCGAAGAGAGGGATGCGGTCATTCCAATTCCCACCGGTTCCGATGTGGTTGCGGCGGACGACGAAGAGAATCTCTCCGCAGGGCTGCAGCAGCTCCTGGTGCAGTTGACGTCGCTTTCGCAGGCGCTCGAACAACGGTCGGCCCGGCTTTCGCGCCGGGAAGCAGGATACGCCGAAGCAGTCACGCTGCTCCTCGGAGCCCAGGAAAAACTCGCAACCCAGCTCGATTACCTGTCGACCCGCCTCTCGGGCCTGCAGGAAGAATCGAACGATAAGAACTCGACCCGCGCGAGCGCGTAATCATTCGAGCGGACTCGCGGCTCGCGGCTGAGTATGCTCGGAATGGCATCCCAAACAAAGAAACCGACGGCAGGCCGTCGGCTTGGGATGGTCGATTCACGAGACGCTGAGCGCTGCATTCACCAGCAGTCGGCAGCCCGCAGCCGTTTTACGACGCTTCGCGGAACCTGAGCGACGGCTTGTCGATCGTGACGATCGTGTTTGGCGGGACGCTCCGCGTCAGCGAGACGCTTGCGCCGATGACCGAGTGGGCGCCCACAACGGTCTCGCCGCCGAGAACCGTGGCATTCGCGTAGATCACCACGCCGGTTTCGAGCGTCGGGTGCCGTTTCGTTCCGCGGATGATGTTTCCGTCATCGTCGCGCGGAAAGCTGATTGCCCCGAGCGTCACACCCTGGTACAGCGTGACATGATCGGCGATGTCGCACGTCTCTCCAATGACGACGCCGGTGCCGTGATCAATAAAGAACGACGGTCCGATGCGCGCCGCGGGATTGATGTCGATGCCGGTCCGGCAATGCGCCCATTCGGTTAGCATCCGCGGGATCAGCGGAATCTGAAGCCGCTGCAGCTCATGGGCGAGCCGGTAGATTGTGATCGCTTCAAGGCCGGGGTAGCAGAAGATGACCTGGTCGATGCTGTGAGCGGCCGGGTCGCCGTCGAACGCCGCCTGCGCATCGCTGGCGATGAGCTCGCGCGTGGCAGGGAGCGTCTCGAGAAACTTGATCGCCTTCTCCTGCCCGAGCGCTTCGAAGTCGGTGTGGCGCAGTCCGTCGCATTCGACGTCGTGATGCAGGTCGTAGTCGTGGCGGATCGCCCGGGCGATCTGCTGCGTCAGCTTGTCGTGCAGGCCGTCGATCAGGTCGCCGACGTGATACGTCACGTTGTCGAGGTGCAGATTCTGCCGCTTCTGATAGCCCGGAAAGATGATCTCCTTGAGATCCTGGGCGATGTCGATGACGGCGTCGGAACTCGGGAGCGGGCAGTGACCGAGATGATTGATGATGCCGATGTCGTGATAGCTCTCGACGATCCGGTCGGTGAGGTCGGGAAGCTGCTGCCTGCGTCGCGGGTCGGTTGCCATGAAGCGTTTCCTCCGCGCCAATTGTTGCGCGGGATCTGATCATCTTCGCCGGAGATCGATTCCGTCCGGCTGGGGCTTCTGAACGCGCGTCTAGATTCCGGGCGGGCGGAACCGGCGAATTTCAGTGCGGCTCGTCGGAAACCGTGAAGTTGCCGCAACTTCCGCAAACTGCGTCCGGCTCCCATTCTAAGACGCGCGCAAATCAACGGTCAAGTTGTTCGGAGGAGATCGGCTGAATAAACGTTGCAGGTTGAATAAATCCTGCGACCGCGAGGACCGTCAGCGGGTCCCCCGGTCGCCGCAAGCTGATTTACGGGCAACGGATCGGTCGATCAATGAGGGACACCGCCGGAACGAAACGGGTTCGGGTTTCGGGAACCTTCCCTCTCCCTGAATCGGAACAACTTCCGATCTTTCGTCGAACGCTGTTTCGATGTTAGCTTTCCCCCGCCGAACCGCGTCCGTCTGCTGCAACCCAAGGCTGAGAAATGGCATCGAAGGGCGAAACGAGCTCGAAATCCTCCGGACGCGATTACTGGGCCGAAGCGCGCCGACCGCTCCATTGCCTCGTCTTCCTCATCCCGCTGCTCGCAGCGTATGAAGTCGGAGTGCTCTGGGTCGCGGGGAACGATGCCGATTACGTTCGCAACGGGGCGGATACCTGGATGCGGACCTGGCTGAACCAGCTCGGGTTCAACCAGCCATGGCTTCTTCCCGCCCTCGTGGTGGCGGTCCTCGTGATCTGGCACGTCGCCGGCAAATACCCGGGACGGGTCTCGGTCGACACGCTCGTCGGCATGTTCGCGGAGAGCCTGCTCTTCGCATTCCTGCTGATCGTCTTCGGCCAACTCCAGGACTACGCATTTCAGCGCTGGGGAGCGGGCCTCACGATGGCGACGAGCGCGCAATCGATGCTGCTGGCTGTGACCTACATCGGGGCGGGAGTTTACGAAGAGGTTCTGTTCCGCCTCTGCCTCCTGCCCGTCTGCTACGGCTTCTTCCGGCTGCTGCAACTCGAGAAAGGCTGGGCGGCGGGGTTCGCGATCGTTGCCACGAGTGTCGCGTTCTCGCTCGCACACTACGTCGGCCCTTCCGGCGAAGAGTTCCGCATGTTCACCTTCGCCTTCCGCGCACTGGCAGGACTGTTCTTCGCACTCCTGTTCGTCTGCCGCGGGTTCGGCATCGCCGTCGGCTGCCACGCGGCTTACGACCTCCTCGTCGGCATCCTGCTCGACCTGCGCGGCTGATTCTATTGTAGGGTGGGCTGTGCCCACCGTACTTCAGAACCCCCAGTCGTACTGGTCGATGTTCTCTTTCGTGAAGCGGATCGGGTCGGAGAGGATCACCATGGTCGGATCCTTCGCGCTGAAGACGACCGGCTTCGAGCCGTTGACGGCGGCACCTGCCTGAATCTCTTTACCTTCAACGACACCTTTCGCGAGTCGGATTGTGAGGTCGCCGAGGGCGCGCGGGTCCCAGAGGAAGAAGCTCTCGAGGACTCCATCCTTGATGTAGTTCTTCATCTTGCCGGGAGTGGTGTTGCCGGTGAGCGCAACCTTCCCCGCACGGCCGGTCCGCTTGAGCGCTTCCGCGGCGCCCGGAACGGAATTCGAATCGAACGCGATGATCCCCTTGAGATTCGGATACTTGTTGAGCAGCGTTTCAACGCTCTGCCGGGCCTTGTTCTCGTCTTCATCGGTGACGACCGTATCGACTTTCGTCATCTTCGGATACTTCTCGGCGGCGCGCGCCTCGGCGAACTTCCGCCACGAGTTAAGATTCGCGGCATCGAGGCTCGCAATGACGACCGCCCACTCCCCCTCTTCCTTCGCCTGCCGCGCAATCTCGTCCATCAGCATCTCACCAAGCTTCTGGTCATCAACCTGGTTGACCATCAATGACCGTCCGCTTTCGGGAGCGTCGCTGTCCCAGGTGAGCACCTTGATCCCTCGCTCCTGCGCCTTCTCGACGAACCGCTTGATCGTCTGCGGCTGATTCGGGGCGACGCAGATGGCATCAACGCCGCGGCGCGTCCAGGTTTCGATGAACTGGTTCTGCTCCGAACCGCTCGGCTGACTCGGTCCGTCGTAGATGAGCGTCACGCCGAGTTCTTCCGCCGCCGATTTGGCACCGGCATGGCAGGCATCGAAATAGGCGATGTTCTTGAGCTTCGGCAGCATGGCGATTGTGATCGTCTCCGACTTCGCCTTGCCGGCTTCGCCGCTTTTTTCGCCCTTCTGCGCTTCGCTGCAGCCGCCGATGAAGAGCATCAGCAGGATCGCGCCCGCAGTGAGCGCGTGGAGTGGAGTAAAACGATCGAGAGCGCGCAGCATCATGAAAACTTCCATTCGAACATGAGACAACAATCGAGGGCGATCAACTCACATCAGTCTGCCGACGCGGCCGATCAACTGCAATATCCATCAGTCGGCAACTGCACGTTTTCCGGCCCGCGGAATTTGCTGTCGGTGTGGCGAGCCGACGAACTGGGGATTGAGGCGGGGAAGATTCTACTGTTTTGCGGAGCGAGGCGTGTGCGTGTTGAGGAGCACTCCGAGGAGCAGGAGCGCGCCGAGCAGCACGAAACTGAGGTGGTTCACTTCGAACGGGAGATTCTTTTCGATCCAGGCGTTGCTGCCGGCTCCGCGAAGTCCTTCTCGCAGCACTGCGACGAGCATCGCGCCGAAAAAGGAACCGCTGATCGATGCAAAGCCCCCTGAAACGCGCGTCCCTCCAAGCACCACGGCAACAATCACTTCGAGTTCGAAGCCCGCCAGAGAGCTCGCCGTTACGGAGCCGTTGCGAGCGGTGAAGGCGATCGCTGCCGGAAAGCAGAGAATTCCCATCAGCGTGTAGACCTGCCAAGTCCGCCGTGTGACCGGAATGCCGGCGTAACGGGCCGCAATGCGGTTCCCGCCGATGAACAGCACTTCACGCCGCCAGCGCGAATAGCGAAACAGCAATCCCCCCGCGACGAGCACAACGGAAACCAGCAGCAGCGAACCGGAAAGCTCGCCGAACCACTCGTAACCGGGAACTTCGTGAAACGGTCCCCGTTCGAGTGAGCCGAGCACGACCTGGCAAAGCCCGCGGTAGAAGAAAAGCGTGCCAAGCGTCGCAATGATCGGCGGGATGTCGAGCATCGCAATCAGAAACCCGTTGAACGCGCCGAGCGAGAGAGCGACAAGCAGCCCCATCGGAACGGCGGTCATCCAGAATGTTCCTGAGGCATCAAAGCTCGCCATCACGCAGGCAACGAGTGCCACTATCGAGCCGACGGAAAGATCGATTCCCGCGGTCGCCAGTACGATCGTCATGCCGGAGACGAGGATCAGAAGCGGCGCCGCCTGCACGAAGAGATCGCGGAAATACCAACCCGCCGACTCGCGGAACTCCGCCCACGAGCTGAAATCGACGCCGCTCAATGGCAGCAGCAGCCCGAGCTCAACCAGCAGAAGCAGCGGCAGTACGATGTTTCTCATCGCAGCTCCTCCAGCCGTTTCTGCTTCTTGTGGAGCGCGCAGTCGATTCCGATCACGGCAAGAATCACCGCACCCTGCACGGCGGTCCGCCAGTACTCGCTGATGCCGGCGTAGATCATCGTCTGCCCGACGAGATACAGAAAAAGCCCGCCGAGGAGCGTGCCGAGAAAACTCCCCTCGCCGCCGAAGATGTTCGTGCCCCCCAGAACCACGCCGCCGATGACGTCGAGCTCGAAGTTCCGAGCAATTCGAGTAGGCTCGATCGTCTGCAGATTCGTGACGAACGTCACAGCGGCCAGCCCCAGGAAGCATCCACCCGCCGCGAATGCACTCTGCAGAATTCTGCCGGGGCTCCAGCCTTTCAGTCGGCACGACGTTTCAGAGTTGCCGAGTGCGAGCCACGTGCGCGGCAGCCGGCCGCTCCACTCCCAGAGCAGCGTCGCGAGACTCGTGACGATGAGGATCGCGCCGGCATAGTCGCGGCCTGGAACACGGTAGGCTTCATTGAGAATTGAAAACTGCCCGCCGAAATCGGCGACGACGCTGTCCGCCAGAATCAATGCCATCCCGCGATAAAACGTCAGGCCCGCAAGCGTCACGATGATCGCGGGAACTTTCAGTAACCGGACAAGCAACCCGTTGAATGCCGACAGCGCGAGCGCCGCCGAAAAGCAGGCGATGAACGACGGACCCGGCCCGATTCCATGGCTGTAGCAGATCCCGAAGACCGTTCCCGCAACGGCGAGAATCGCGCCGATCGATAAATCGATCGCACCGGTAAAGACGATCCCTGTCAGTCCGAGTCCCGCCAGCAGCACCGGCGCCGCATTGTTCGCAATCGACGTCATTTCGCGGAGCACCGTGCTGTCGGGATTGCGGGCCGCGAATGAAAGCACGAACGCAAGAAGCAGCGCATCGCCCACAATCAGAAACAGAATCCGGCGGCGCAAGCTGCGGGGATAACGGCTGAGCAGGAGCGGCGAGGAGTGAGCGGCGGTTTCCATCAGTCACCGCACCGCCGGTTCGGGAAGCATCCCCGACGCCGCCAGAAGCAGATGATGTTCGGTCATCGCTTCCCCGGAGAGTTCGGCGGCAATGCACCCTCGATTCATCACCAGAACCCGGTCGCACATTCCCAGCACTTCGGGGAGATCGCTCGATATGAACAGGATGCCCCGCCCCTTGTCCGCGAGCCGGTCGACAACGGCGTGAATCTGCGCCTTGGCGCCGACGTCGACGCCGCGCGTCGGTTCGTCGAGAATGATCACGGAGGGATCGCGCTCCAGCCAGCGCGCCAGGAGCGCCTTCTGCTGATTGCCGCCGCTCAGGGACCCAATGACCTGCTCCGGACCGGTCGCGCGGATGTCGAAAGTTTTCAGGATTTCCAGCACGCGCGATTCCTGCCGTCGCTCGTTGACGAGCCCGAAGCGGGCCATCAGATCGTTAAAGCCGATCGTAAGCGAATCGGAAAGGGAATGATCGAGGACAAGTCCCTGCCGTTTCCGCTCTTCGGGAAGATAGATCAACCCGGCGCGGAGCGCTGCGTGCGAATCATCGGGCATCCAGGGCTTTCCCAACAGCGACATCGATCCCGAGTCGAGCGGATACATGCCGAAGATTGCCCGCGCAATTTCGGACCGACCCGCACCAACAAGCCCGGCCAGTCCGACAATTTCACCGGCGCGCACTTCGAGCGACACGTTCTCGAACATGCCGGCGCGAGTGGCATTGGCGAGAGCAAGTAACGGTTCACCCGCCGACCGCGTCCGCGTATGCGGATAGACCTGGTCGAGAGGACGACCCACCATCTTGCCGACAAGCTGCCCGACATCGACCTCGCGTGTCGCTGTACCCGATACAAGCGCTCCGTCGCGAAGTACCGCGACGCGGTCGGTGATGGCGAAGATCTCGTCGAGCCTGTGGCTCACGTAAATCATCGCAATGCCGCGCTGCTGCAGTCGGCGCAAGTGACTGAAGAGCCGCTGGACCTCGGGTTCGCTGAGGCTGGCGGTCGGCTCGTCGAGAATGAGAAGCCGGGCATCCCGCGCGAGTGCCGACGCAATTGCAACTTCCTGCTTCTCTGCGGCCGTGAGCTCGTCGAACATCGACGCGGGATCAATCTCGATTCCGAAATCGGCGAGCCGCTGCCGCGCGATCGTGTGCAGCTGCTTCCAGTCAACGCCTTTCCACCAGACGCGCGGCCAGGCTTCGCCGAAGAGCATGTTCTCGGCGACCGTGAGACGGCCGAAGTATTCAAGCTCCTGGTGAATCGTCGCAATTCCGGCGCTGATGGCCTGCGCGGGAGACCGGAAACGGACAGGCCGGCCGGACCAGACGATCTCTCCGGAGTCGGGTTCGTGAACTCCGGAGAGAATCTTGATGAGCGTCGACTTCCCCGCGCCGTTCTCGCCGACAAGGCCGAGAATCTCACCCTCGCTCAGATGGAGCGAAAGGGGCTTGAGCGCCGCCACGCCGCGGAACGATTTGGAAATTCCCTGCAGGGAAAGGACGGGGGTGGGCATCGGAACAGTGAGCGCCAGAAACCAGGAAGAACCGGAAACGTCGATCAAAACTCATCATACCGGTGGCCAGGGCCGCCGTCGAACAGCGACTGGTCGAACGTTGGAAGGAGGGCCGATAACATCGGTTTTTGTATTTCCGTTTTCTCACCG
>JBFWWA010000042.1:0-13939 GCA_050246455.1 Planctomycetaceae bacterium | reverse complement strand
GCGATCGCAGCCTGAACGCAGTTCGGGATGTCGGCTGTGGCGAGAGTCGGTTTCAACTCCGCGATCCTGTCGGCGACCATCTCCTTCGTCGCGGACGCGCCGTCCGATTCGCCGAACGAAACCCAGGTCGGCACGGCGGCTCCGATCATCAGCCGCACCCGGTCGGATTGGTCGAGCTGATTCACCAGTTCGAGCGCCCGCGTCCGGATTTCATCGAACACCGGAACACCGCCGACGAGGCGGCCGGTCGAAAGCGATGAGTCAACGACAATAATCACGTCCCGCCCCGGCGCCTTTCCCGAAAGAATCCCGGAACGAAGCTGTGGTCGGGAAAACGCGAAGACGATCGCGGCGACGGCGAGCGCGCGAACGATCATCAGCAGCAGGTCGTCAATCTGCCAGATGCGCCGCTTGCGCGGGGTGCTGTCGAGCAGAAGCTGCATCGCCCCCCACTTGATCACATCGCGCCGCCGGCGGTTCATCAGGTGAATGATCACCGGTGCCGCCGCAAGCGGAAGTGCGAAGAGAAAGATGCTGCTCAGAAAGCTCACTGTGGCATTCTCAGTTGAGACTGGCTGCACGCAAGCGGAGGTAATACGACAACGTGTCGGCCAGCGACTGGTCGGTCGTCAGCCGAAAATACTCGCAACGGATCCTCGCGCACTCGAACATCAGCTTTGTCAGAAAGGCATTCATTCGAGCCAGGTACGTCTGCCGGATCGCCGCTGGCTCGAGGTCGAGCTTCACCCCCGCCGACTCGAGGCAGACGAACCGTGAGGTATTCGAAAAAGTGAACGACAGCTCTTCCGGCGCGAGAACGTGAAAGAGAATGACCTGATGTCCCCGCAGTCGAAGCAGTCGCAACGACTTGATGAGCCCCTCCTGATCGTCGAAACAATCGGAAAAGACGACGATCATCCCGCGCCGCTTGAGTCGGCGGCCGAGACTGGAAAGAACGGCTGAAAGTGGTTTATTACCGGTCGGCTGGATGCCATGCAGCGTTTCGAGAAGAGCGTGCAGATGGCTGGCCCGGCTGCGCGGCGGAATAAAGAAATCCTTCTTTCCCGAGAAGCACTGGAGCCCGACCGCATCCCTCTGCCGGAGCATGAGCCGCGACAGGCAGGCACACGCGCATTTCGCGTACGCGAGCTTGGTGGGCGTCGACATGCCGAACTCCATCGAGCCGCTGGCGTCGACGACCATCGTCGCCTGCAGGTTGATCTCTTCCTCGAACTGCTTGATGTAGTAGCGGTCGCGCTTTCCGTAAATCCGCCAGTCGATCAGCCGCAGTTCGTCGCCGGCGCTGTATGCGCGATGTTCGGCGAACTCAAACGTTCCGCCGCGCTGAATGGACCGATGCCGGCCGGCCAGAAGTCCGTCGACGACGGTGCGCGAGAGGACATCGAGATGCCCGACCTGAGTGAGCACGGCAGGATCGAGAAGCTTCCGCCACTCTGCGCCGGTGTTGCTCATCGACTGCTCCGTTCCCAGTTCGCTTGCCGCTGTTCGCGTTACTTCGCCTTCCGGAAGGGGCGTCCGTCGCTCTTGGAGAGTTCTTCGAGAATCCGCGTGACGATGCGGTCGTTCGAAATTCCCGCCGCTTCGGCGTTGAACGTCGGAATGACTCGATGCCTGAGAACCGGCAGGGCAACTTCCTGCACGTCTTCCGTCGTCGCATGGAAGCGACCGTGAAGAATCGCACGGGCCTTCGCCGCCAGAAGCAGGTAGATGCTCGCGCGGGGGCCGGCTCCCCACTGCACCATGTCCGCCAGATCGGACGGCATTCTTCCCTCTTCCGGGCGGGTCATGCGCGCCAGCTGCACGGCGAACGTATAAACGTGGTCCGCCACCGGAACCGACCGAATCAGTTTCTGCGCGGTGAGGAGATCCGCAACGCTGAATACGTGCGACGTTTCGAATTCGTAGTCGGTCGTCACCCGCTTGCAGACTTCAATTTCCTGTTCGAGAGTCGGGTAGGTCAACTGGATCATGAACAGGAACCGGTCGAGCTGCGCTTCGGGAAGCGTGTACGTTCCTTCCTGCTCGATCGGGTTCTGCGTGGCCAGAACGAAGAAGGGATCCGGAAGCGGATAGGTTTCTCCGCCGATGGTGAGTTGCCGCTCCTGCATCGCTTCAAGGAGCGCGCTTTGCGTCTTCGGCGGAGTGCGGTTGATCTCGTCCGCAAGAATGATGTTGCCGAAGAGCGGCCCCTTGACGAAGCGAAAGACCCGCTTGCCGGATGTCCGGTCCTCTTCGAGCACATCGGTACCGGTGATGTCAGCGGGCATCAGGTCGGGGGTGAACTGAATCCGCTTGAAGCTGAGATGCAGCACCGACGCCAGTGTCGAGATGAGCATTGTTTTGGCGAGGCCGGGCATTCCTTGAAGGATGCAATGCCCGCGGCAGAGAATCGCGATGAACGCCTGCTCAATAACGTCGTCGAGTCCGACAATCACCCCGCCGAGCTGCTTCCGCAATTGCGAGTATTTGTCTTTGAGTTCGCCGACCGCGCGGACTTCATCAGGTGCCGAGGTGATTTGAGTCAAGGTGCGAACCTTCCTGTACAGGGGGCCTGGGAGGCTGCGAGCGGCTGTCGTCGAATGATCGCTATGCCATGCTTCTTATCGTTGCGGGGGCCGATTTATTAGACGTTGCTGAACGCGATTCTTCCAATTCGGGCTTCGCGTTTCTTCAGGCTCGTCGACTGCTCGATGAAGACGGCCGGCTCGGCCGATTTGTTCAAAGAAAATTCTTCAGTCAGCGAATATTCCTGAGTCGCGGGCCTTCGGTCGGAAATCTCCAGCTGATCGTTTTGGATCGGGATTTCTTGGGGTTTCGCGAAATCGCGATGCGGATTTCTGTTCCGCCAGGAATTCAAAGGTGCTATAAATTTAACATCTCCGATTCGGTGGATCAACCCTCTTGTTTTCGGATTCCCAAATGCTGCTGGAAGTGCCGGGAACGGAGCAGGACTGAATGCCCTCCATGATGCCGCGAATGACGATCAGTCGACGAGCGAGTCTGCCGCTTCTCGCGATCGTACTGCTTGCATCGGGATGCGGTGAGCGCTCGTCCGCGATACCGGATGACAGGCCGCAGCAGCCGGTAGCGGTTCGACGTTCCGTCACGCTCAATCCGCTGATCGGTCCTGACGATCAGCTGAAGAATCCGCGTTACCTGATCATTCACGCCGACGATGCCGGGCTCTGCTCTTCCGTCAATCGCGCGACGATCGAAGCATTGGAAGAGGGGGTCGTCTCTTCAGTCAGCATGATGGTGCCATGTCCCGCGTTCGAGGAGTTTGCGGCCTACGCGAGAAAACATCCCGAGTACGACTACGGCATTCATCTCACGCTCAATGCCGAGTTCCGGTCGTATCGCTGGGGGCCGGTGCTTCCGCGAAAGGAAGTCCCGGGGCTCATCGACCCGCAAGGATATCTCTGGGCCGAGGAGAAACAGACCGCCGCGAACGCGCGAGCCGACGAAGTCGAGCGCGAGCTCTCGGCGCAGATCGATCGGGCATTGGCGCTCAAGGTTCCCATCAGTCACCTCGACTCCCATATGGGAACGCTGTTCACTCGTCCCGATCTGCTCGAGGTCTACGTCAATCTCGGCATCAAGTACAAGCTGCCGGTGCTCTTTGTGCGCACCGGGGACGCGCTGCGGCTCTTCCCTGTCTTCCGCGGAACCGACAGCTCGGTTCAGGAAATTGCGGAGAAACTGGCCAGGCATCAGTTGCCGGTGCTCGACCGACTCTACATGCATTATGTTCCCGACACTCTTCCGCAGAAATTCGCGGAGTATCGGAACATCGTCCGCGGGCTCCAGCCCGGGGTCAGCGAATTGATCGTTCACTGCGGATATGCCGATTCCGAACTCTACAACATCACGGGGAGCGCCCCCATGCGCGACGGCGATCGTCGCATCCTCACTGACCCGCGTTTCCGACGAGAGCTGAACGAGAACGGAATCCGAATTCTCAATTGGAAGCAGTTCCGGGAAATGACACAATCATCGCAAGGTGACGCGCCCGACAACGCTCGTCCCGCGCGGGAGTAACCGCTCGATGCTTGCACGAATGATCAGACGCCTTTCCGCTGCCGGCCTTGCAGTCGCGCTCGTTGCAACCGCCGGTCCTCCATCGCTCGGCCAGGAGAACACGGCCGGAGCCCGGACGGCCTCTCCCCGAACGGCGCCCGACCGCTTCGACTCCAAGCCGTTGCTGGCACAAGGAGAGTGGCAGCGGCTTGACGGTGCTGTCGACCGCGCGCTGGCGTTTATCGCGCAAAGCCAGAGCTCCGATGGCTCGTTCCCCACGCATGTTTCCGGTCAGCCGGCGGTCACCAGTATCTGCATCATGGCGTTTCTCTCGCGCGGGCACGTGCCGAACGAAGGGCCGTACGGCAAGCAGATTTCCCGTGCGATCGATTTCGTTCTCGATTCGCAGGATGGCAATGGGGCCCTGATGTTCGAGAAGCTGGGAAACCGACCCGCTGCGCATTTCGAGGGGAACTACAACCACTCCATCTCCGGGCTGATGCTCGGCGAAGTCTATGGAATGTCGACATCGACTCAGCACGAACGGATCCGCACGGCGATCGAGCGGGCGCTCGAACTCTCGCGCGAGCAGCAGATCATGGTCAAGCGGACCCGCGACGAACGGGGGGGCTGGCGGTACATGCGCCGTTTCGGCGTCACCGACTCCGATCTGTCGGTGACCGCCTGGCAGCTGATGTTTCTCCGCTCCGCCCGGAATGCCGAATTTGAAGTTCCGCAGCAATGGATCGACGAAGGGATGGGTTACGTTCGCCGGTCGTTCGATCCGGTCGAGCGCGGGTTCGTTTATGGACTCTACGGAGAGGACCGTTACGTTTCGCGCGGTATGGCCGGTGCGGGGGTCGTTTCTCTCTCGCTGGGTGGTGAGCACAACACCGACATCGCGAAGTCGGCGGGGGGCTACATCCTCCAGCATGGTTTTGATCGCTACAATCGCGGCGGGACGCATCCGGAAGACCGCTACCATTACAGTGCGTTCTACTGCAGCCAGGCGATGTTTCAACTCGGCGGCGATTACTGGTTCCGGTTCTTCCCGAAGCTGCTCGATACACTCGTCGAAAACCAGCGCGGCGACGGCTCGTGGGAGGCGGAATCGCTTGCCAACGATCGGAAATACGGAAACATCTACTCGACCGGCCTTACGGTCCTCACGCTGACGCCCCCGTATCAGCTGTTGCCGATCTACCAGCGCTGACGGTCGCGTCTCCGCTATTCCACTACGCGCGGCGGCGCTTGGCGCCGACGAGAGGAGTCTCAGCGGCGCCCCGTTCGAGGACGGTCACCGTCGATTGCAGCCAAAGTCCTCTGGACTGTTCGAGGATGCCGGAGCAGGGGGCGGCATTTGCGGGATCGGCTGCGGCCGCCAGCGCGATGTGCCGTTCGCCGATGGTCTGTCCGAGAGTCGGATCGAATCCGACCCACCCGGCACTGGGCAAATAGACTTCGGCCCAGGCGTGCGGACCTGCTTCGAGCCGATCCACTTCCCCCGCCTGATAGCCGCTGACGAATCGCGCGGCGAAGCCCATGGCTCGGGCCGCCTCGATGCACAGCGCCGCCAGTTCGCCCACCGTTCCCCGACGGTTGAGCAGCGTTTCCTCTACCGACTGCTGTTCCCCCTGTTCTTCGGGTACGTGGTCGAATTGATCGGAGAGCGTTTTCACGAGCCGGTTGAGAAATCCGGGGGGATTGTCGGAGATGCGGCGAAGCCTTTCGGCGAAATCGTGAACCGGATCGTCGTTGCTCCGTCGCATCGAACGATGCCGAGCGGGCGCGAGAAGCCATTTCAACGATTCGGGATAAGCGTACGGGAGTGACTCTCTGTCGCCGGGGCGCTTTGTTTCGATTGGATTGGCCGGAAGCGTCTGCACTCGCGCACGCACAAATACTTCAAACTGCGCCACATCGAGGCCGGGCCGCACAATGCTGACGAGGTTCCCTTCCGCATCGATCACATGCTCGAGCGATTCCGGCTTCGGGTCGACCGACATTTCGAACGAGTCGAGCCATTGCCGGCCGTCGGTTCTTGGACGAAGGCGAAGCGTTTGCGAAGCGAGGATGTCGGGGTCGCCCGATCCGCATGTCGCTTGATGATGAATCTCAAAATGCACGGAAGTACCCGTGTCCGATCAGCCTGCCCGGTCGTCGATGCGCGGATCAAGTTGCTTGTTACTTGGATGCGGAGGATCAGACCTGAGCGAGGAACGTGTTCTCCACGGAGCGCGATGCGAAGAACGATTCGTGAATCGACTCACCGACATTGTTCAGCCGCCGCTGAAGTCCGTCGATGAATTCGTGAAGTCCATGGGAAATAATTTCGTCGGCCCGGGCGTAGGCGAGTTCGGCACGCAACTGACCGAGCATCTGTTCCGGCGGGTTCGAGAAACCGCCGAGCGCCGAACCGGAAATCGCGTGCAGCGACTGGTTCGCCTTGGTGAGGCAGTAGAGCACCGCGCGAGG
Organism: Planctomycetaceae bacterium; assembly: GCA_050246455.1. Taxonomy (GTDB): domain Bacteria; phylum Planctomycetota; class Planctomycetia; order Planctomycetales; family Planctomycetaceae; genus CAZVJA01. Next base: position 7,426 of record JBFWWA010000042.1, on the reverse strand, counting down.
GAACTCACGGTCGAGGACGAGGAAATCGACGACACTCGCCGGAGCGATCACGCCGTGCCTCTGCCGGTACATTTCGAAGGCGCTCGCCGAGCGCAGAAGTGCCGACCATTGGATGTCGTCATACGGCGTGCCGACGTCCTGCAGGCTCGGAAGCAGCAGGAAGTACTTCACGTCGAGAATCCGCGAGGTCTTGTCGGCCCGTTCAATAGACCGGCCCAGCCGGCAGAAGTGCCACGGCTCACCGTGCGTCATTGTGGCGTCGGTGACTCCCATGAACTGCTGGCCGGAGACCCGAATCTGCTCGTAGAACTCGTAGGGATTTTCGAGAGCCGCCTGCACTCCGGCTCCGTCCTTCAGCACCAGGTAGAAACGGTTGATGTGTTCCCACATTTCGAGCGAAATGATCTCGCGTGCGCTTCGGGCGTTTTCGCGGGCCGCAAAGAGGCAGGAGAGAATCGAGTTCGGGTTTCTCCGGTCAAACGTGAGAAACTGGATAACGTTGAGCTTCGTCGGCGCGGCGTAGCGCTCGAAGAACTCCTTCTGATCGCCCGTGGTGACGACCAGCGGAAGCCACTGCTGGTCGGATTCTCCCGCCAGGTCTAGGCTGAGGTGCAGGTTCACCGAAATGAAGCGCGCAACGTTCTCGGCACGCTCGACGAATCGGCTCATCCAGTAAATGGACTCTGCGACGCGGCTTAACATGATGTGCGCTGGACCATCCGCATCTGGAATTTCATTCTATTCCGCGCCGTCCGGCTCGTCGGTGCGCGCGTTCTCGGTCACGACCCATGTGTCTTTGCTGCCGCCCCCCTGAGAGGAATTGACGACGAGCGAGCCTTTCTTGAGAGCGACTCGCGTCAACCCGCCGGGGAGAACGTAAATTTCTTCGCCGTAGACGATAAAGGGCCGCAGGTCGACGTGCCGTCCCTCCAGTCCGTCGTTGGTGACGACCGGCGCCCGCGACAGGCTCAGTGTCGGCTGGGCGATGTAGTTTCGTGGGTCCGCTTTGATCCGCTCCGCGAAGTCCGCGATCTCCTCGCTCGACGCCCGCGGACCGATCAGCATCCCGTAGCCGCCCGATTCGTTCGCCGGTTTCACGACCAGATCCTTGAGATTCTTCAGCACGTGGTCGCGCTGCGTCTCGTCCCAGCAGACATAAGTCGGCACGTTCGGGATGATCGGATCTTCCCCGAGGTAGTACTTGATGATGTCCGGGACGTAAGCATAGACGACTTTGTCGTCGGCGATGCCGTTCCCCGGGGCGTTCGCGAGGGCAACCCGCCCGGCCCGGTAGACGTCCATCAATCCCGGTACGCCGAGCATCGAGTCGGCACGGAACGCCTGTGGATCGAGGAAGTCGTCGTCGATGCGGCGGTAGATGACGTCGATCCGTTCGAACCCTTTCGTCGTCCGCATATAAACGTATCCGCCGGAGACGACGAGATCGCGCCCCTCGACAAGATCGACCCCCATCTGCTGGGCGAGAAACGAATGCTCGAAGTAGGCCGAGTTGAAGCAGCCCGGCGTCAGAATTGCGACCGACGGCTGCTTCCAGTGGTCCGCCATCAGGTTCCGCAAGGCGTCGAGCAACCGGCTGCAGTAATCGTCAACCGGGCGGACGCGGACCTGTTCAAACAGGTCGGGAAACGTCTGCTTCATGAGCTGACGGTTCTGCAGAACATACGATACGCCGGATGGACACCGGAGATTATCTTCCAGGACGTAAATCTGCCCATCGCGGTCGCGAACGAGGTCGGTGCCGGTGATGTGGCACCAGATTCCCTTCGGCGGGTTGAGTCCCACGCATTGCGGCCGGAAGGATGCAGCGGAGCGGACGACATGTTCCGGAATCGCCCCGTCCTTCAGAATCTTCTGTTCGTGATAGACGTCGTTGATGAACAGGTTGAGAGCGGTGATTCGCTGCTTGAGCCCTTTTTCGACGTTTCGCCAGTCGCGCTCTTCAATGACCCTGGGGACGATGTCGAACGGAATGATCCGCTCGGTCCCCTGCTGATCGCCGTAGACGTTAAACGTGATTCCGAGGCGGAGCATCGAACGCTCCGCAGAAATCTGCCGGCGGCGGAGTTCCTCGGTCGTCAGCCCGCGGACCCGCTCGTGCAGGGCGTGGCTGGAGGGACGCGGCTCAGTCGGACTGAGGAACATCTCATCGTAAAAGTCCCCCAGATCGTACGGAGGGGACGAGGACTGCGGAACCATGGCAACGGGACCCTCTCCAGCGTCCGCCGATGGGTGTGTCGATGGCATTCCGGCAGTTTGCGACTGTGAGAGCGTCGAGGGTGACATGATGTCGATTCCACGAGATGTTGGCGCAGCATCCGCGCGCATCGGTCGCTTCAGAGCGTATGCAAGTTGGATGCCGGGCTCAGAGGCAGACCGGCATCACGGTCGCAACCCAAGACTGCAAAAAGGGTTATCAATAGTTTTACGGCGAATTTGAGCGGTGAGATCCACGCATCAGACGGAATCGCTGCTCAACAAATCAGCAGCCCGGCGCTGATTCCGGTGTTTCAGCATGACCGCTGATTGCCGTTTGCGCCGGCACCCTCCGCGCACACCAGGACTCTGGCCCGATGTATATCGCGGTTGAGATGAAAGGGAAAGAGGCGATTTCTTCACAGAGTGGGAAGTGGAGCTCCGATTCGGCAGCCCAGCTGCTCGCTTTCGCTGTTGTCGGAATCACTGATAATTGAGTGTCGCAATGGGTCAGGCGAGCGTCCCGATGCAAGGAGCGGGGTGCGAAGTTGAACCGGCTAGGACATTGGGCGATGCGGGTTTTGTCGGGACGGACAAAAGTAGCTGTGCGTCATCGCGATCAGTTGATTCGCTAACGCCTGACCCTGACTCGGTCCACAAAGTCGGGCTCGCGTGTTCCGTTTGCCAGCATACCGATTGCGGCTTCGGCTTCCGCATCCAGAACTTTCGGAGTATCGGCGGCGGTTGAGGCCTTTTTCCTTGCCGATGTCGTAGTGATATCGTCCTTCATCTTCGCAATGTTCGTCTGACAGTGCGGGCAGATAAGCACCTTGGCGCGGGACCACGTTCCACCGCACAGCGGGCAGGTCGGGCGGTTGTCGATGAAGCAGACCGCAACAAGGCCGACTGGGCCGAGAAACACGCAAATAAGGAAGCAAGCAATCGTAGAATCCCGATGGGCACCGACGATGGTCGCGGTGATGATACTGGTGAACCATAGAATGGCGGCCGCGGCTTCCATCACAAGCTCATATCTCGGTAAATCACCCCGCACCGTAAACAGTTGGTGTCGTCTATGCCGTCACGTTACCGCCTTGGCGTTCCGATCACAAGAAGAATTTCGGCGGGTCTGTTGGTAATATAGTCGTCATCCCGGTAGCCGAATCGTGTCTCGGTCCCTGCGAGCGGGACGGGGATTCAGATGCAGCGGCACGCGGCTGTGGTTATACTGCCGGACGGCTTTCAAGCATGCCCGATCGGCAGGTATGATTCCGCTTCGAGCCTCCTTCGAACGGCATTCCGTTCCGATCCGGCCGACGATTTCCGACACGCGACTTCTGGCGGGAACTCACACTGATGCGCGACATTGACTACGAAGCGCCGCTGACACTGGCTGCGGCAGTGAATCTGTTGGCAAAGCAGAACGGCAAGGCCCGCCCGCTCGCCGGCGGAACCGACCTCATCGACCACGTCCGGATGGGGAGGCTCGAGCCCGACGTCATCGTCGATCTCAAGAAGATTCCGGAGCTCAACGTACTGGAAATCAGTGCGAGCGGCCTGAAGCTCGGAGCGGCGGTCCCCTGTTACCAGATCTACGGGTCCGACGCGGTGACGCAGCAGTACTCGGCATTGGCGGATAGTTGCCGGATTATCGGCGGAGTCCAGATCCAGAGTCGGGCCAGCGTCGGCGGAAACATCTGCAACTCAGGCCCCGCGGCCGATTCCACCCCGAGTGTGATCGCCCTGGGTGGGGTCTGCGTCATTGCCGGAGCGAAGGGAACTCGAAAAGTTCCAGCTGAGTCGTTCTGTACCGGGCCCGGCAAGAATGTGCTCGAGCCGGGGGAAATCCTGGTCGCGATCGAATTCCCAGCCCGGCCGGCCAACAGCGGTTCGCACTATCGCCGCATGATTCCGCGCAATGAAATGGATATTGCCGTCGTCGGCGTCGCCGCTTCGGTGGTGCTCGACAGTTCGAAGAAGAAGTTCGAGTCGGCGCGAATCTCTCTCGGCGCCGTTGCTCCCACACCGCTATTCGCGAAGGATGCAAGCGACATCCTCGCGGGGAAGCCGGTGAACGACGAAACGATCGCAGCGGCGGCGGATGCGGCCCGCAAGCAGATCTCACCGATCACCGACATGCGCGGCACGCGCGAATACCGCATCCACGTGACTGGAGTCTTCGTTGAGCGGGTGCTCAAGACCGCTGTCGCCCGCGCGTGCGGAGAAGCAGTCGACACTCGCCCCTGCCATTGATTCATTTTCCGACTCACCAGACATCCGAAACGAACACTACTCGATAATCGACGGACCCCGGAGTTTTTCATGGCCAAGAAACGAGTCGTCAACGCGACGATCAACGGTGATGCGGTCGAGTTTCTCTGCGAGCCTCGGCAGACGCTGCTCGAAACGCTCCGTGACGTGCTCGACCTCACCGGAACGAAGGAAGGCTGCTCCAACGGCAACTGCGGCGCCTGCACGGTGCAGATGAACGGCCGCCCGGTGGTGAGCTGCCTCGTCCTCGGCGTCGAAGCGGAAGGAGCCGATATCCGCACGATCGAGGGAGTCGCCCACGGCGCGCATCTCGACGAAGTGCAGCAGTCGTTCCTCGAAGGGGCGGCGCTGCAGTGCGGCATCTGCACCCCCGGCTTCATTGTGCAGACCGAGGCGTTGCTCGAGGAAAACCCGAATCCGACCGAGCAGGACATCCGCTTTTATCTTGCGGGCAATCTGTGTCGCTGCACCGGTTACGACAAAATCGTCAAAGCGGTCCAGGCGGCGGCCAGAAAACGTCAAGAGGCGAGCGCCTGATCCTGTTCTCTGACTGAACTCCATTCCGATTCTGATTCCGACAAGGACAGAGAGATGTCGACGAGCGAGAAGCCGAAGTACAAAGTCATCGGAACGCGGCCGATTCGTCACGACGGGGTCGACAAAGTTGTCGGTCGCGCGAAGTACGGTGCGGACGTCAAGCTGAGCGGAATGGTTTACGGAGTCGTGCTCCGCAGCCCGCACGCGCACGCGCGGATCAAATCGATCGACACTTCCGCCGCCGAGAAACTCCCGGGTGTGCGGGCGGTCGTCACGTCCGCCGACCTCGCAGAGCAGGGGGATCGCATCGTCGAACTCGGTGAGGGAGCCGCGAACATGCGGCACCTGAGCGCGAACGTCCTTGCGCGCGGAAAAGTGAACTATCGGGGCCATGCCGTCGCTGCGGTCGCCGCCGACAGTATTCACATCGCATCCGAAGCGGTGAAGTTGATCAAGGTCGATTACGAAACGCTTCCCCCCGTCACCGACGTCCGGAAGGCAATGCAGCCTGACGCTCCGGTTCTCAATGACGATGTCCGCACCGCAACCGTAGGTGCGCAAGCTGCGGCCGACGGCTCGAAGCCGACGAATATCGCGAAGCATATTGTCTTCGAGAAAGGCGACATCAAGAAAGGTTTCGCGGAAGCGAGCATCGTCGTCGAACGCGAGTTCGAAACCGCGACGGTTCATCAGGGATACATCGAGCCGCACAATGCCACCGCTCTCTGGAGCGCCGACGGCAAGGTCACCGTCTGGATGAGCACGCAGGGGACGTTCACCGCCCGGCAACAGACGGCGGAACTGCTCCGCATACCGGTCTCGGACGTCAAAGTGGTTCCCATGGAAATCGGAGGCGGGTTCGGTGGAAAAATCGCCGTGTACCTTCCGCCGGTCGCTGCCGCTCTTTCCCGAAAGTGCGGGCGGCCGGTCAAAGTCGTGATGGATCGCGCCGCAGTCTTCGAAGCGACCGGTCCGACTCCAGGTTCCTACATCAAGGTGAAGGTCGGCGTCGACAAGAGCGGGAAGATTGTCGCCGCCGATGCGTGGCTGGCATACGAGGCGGGGGGTTACCCCGGCTCGCCGATCGGCCCCGGCTGCATGTGCATCTTCGCCTGTTACGACATCCCGAACGCGCGCGTCGAGGGTTTTGACGTCTGCGTTAATAAGCCCCGGACGAACGCATACCGCGCTCCGGGCTCGACGAATGCCGCCTTCGCAATTGAAACGGTCATCGATGAGATTTGCGAGAAGCTCGGAATCGACGGAGCCGATTTCCGCTTGAAGAACGCCTCGAAAGAAGGAACGCGCCGCGTCGACGGACCGGTCTACAACCGCATCGGTATGGTCGAGACGGTCGAGGCGATCAAGAACAGCGAGCATTACAAGACGCCGCTCAAGAAGAAGTACTGTGGCCGCGGTATCGGGAGCGGGTTCTGGTTTAACGCCGGACTCAAGTCCGCAGTCTCCGCCACCGTCAATTTCGACGGGACTGTGACACTCGTTGAAGGATCACCCGACATCGGCGGCTCGCGCACCGGCATCGCCATGCAGCTTGCGGAAACACTCGGCATCACCGCCGAAGAAGTCCGGCCGAACGTCGTCGATACCGACAGCGTCGGCTACACCGACGTCACCGGCGGAAGCCGTGTGACATTCGCGACCGGCATCGCCGCCATTGAGGCAGCACGCGACATCCAGCGTCAGATGGTGGAGCGCGTCGCGATGATGTGGGAGACCGACGCTTCGAAGCTCAAATACGAAGACGGGGGCGTCGCCGGTCCCGGCGGCAAGAAGCTGACCTTCAAGCAGATTGCCGAGAAGCTGCTGCACAGCGGCGGACCGATCGTCGGCCGCGGCACCTCGAGCGAAGCGAATCAGAGCGGAGCATTCGGCACGCACTGTGTCGACGTCGAGGTCGATCCCGATACCGGGAAGGTGCAGATACTCCGCTACACAGCGGCGCAGGACGTCGGCACCGCCATTCACCCGAGCTACGTCGAAGGACAGATTCAAGGGGGCACGGTGCAGGGAATCGGCTGGGCTCTCAATGAGGAATACTGGTACGACGACAAAGGGACGATGCGGAACTCGACCTACCTCGATTATCGAATTCCGACCTGTTACGACGTGCCGATGATCGACACGATCATGGTTGAGGTTCCGGATCCCGGGCATCCCTACGGCGTCCGCGGCGTCGGCGAAGTTCCGATCTGTCCTCCGCCGGCGGCGATCGCCAACGCGATCTACGCTGCGGTCGGCGTTCGCATGACGGAGCTTCCCATGTCGCCGCCGAGAGTGCTCGCAGCGATCCTCAAAAAAACGTCGGGCAACGGCAGCAGGTAATCCGCGATTCCGTTGTGGTCGGTCTCCCGACCGTGCCACATTCACCGACCGCAGGTCTCCA
>JBFWWA010000041.1:0-13968 GCA_050246455.1 Planctomycetaceae bacterium | reverse complement strand
CCGTTTTGGAATCCATCGTTGGATCGGCCGATAAGCCCAACTCAGAATCCAGCAGCAGCATCCAATGATGGCAACCGTGATAAATTCGGAAGTGACGTACAAGAACCAGAGCAGTGAGAGCGAGCCACCAACCTTCATCCCCTCGGTTCCTCCAACCAGATAGCCGGATCCGAAAAGGAATGGGCTCGGGAGGACTGCGATGACAAACATCATGAGTGTTAACTCGCGGCGAACCTGTTCGTTCTCTCGCTTCTGCAGGTCAGTGACGAAACGATTTGCGGCCGTGTTTTCCGTGTTCGTGCCGACAGTCTGTCGCTGTCTCTGATTGCACGACAGGCAGATCGTCATCTGATTTTCCAATACTGCGCCGCAATACTGGCAGGGACGCATGAAAGCCTCTGCAATTCTTCCGACCTGAAGCCCGAAGCCTGACCACCTGAAGCCTCTTCACCCGAGGCCAGCTACATCGGCACTGTCAGCGGCTCGCCGTTGTGGGATGCGTTGAAGCTGAGGATGTACGGAGCGGCGACGCGGCTCCAGCGGTCGGCATCGGGATAGGAATCGGCATTCTCGCCGAAGCAGCTCTGCAGCATGTCGGTGTTGATAATGCCGGGATTGAGTGCGACCGCCGCCATTCCCTTTGGCAACTCCTGCGCGAGAGCCTGCGTCAGTCCTTCAATCGCCCATTTCGAGGCGCAGTAGGGAGCGACTTCCGCCGACGTCGAGCGACCCCAGCCGGAGCTGAAGTTGACGATGATCCCTTCTTTCCGCTCAATCATCGCCGGCGCGAAATGGCGGATGACGTTGGCGGTCCCTTTCACGTTCACATCCATGACCGACGCGAATTCCGCGGCAGGAACCTTCCAGAGCGGCGCGTTGTGATTGATGACGGCGGCGTTGTTGACGAGTACCTGCGGCGCGCCGAACTTCTTCAGAATATCGCGCGCCCAGCTGGCGACATGCGCATCGTCCGCCACATCGATGGCATCGAATCGATGCGCATCGCCGAACTCCTTGAACAGCGCATCGACACCCTTCGTCGATCGCCCGCACGCAGCGACAGTATGCCCCGCTTCTACAAACCTGGCCACGAGCGCCTTGCCGAGACCGCGCGTTGCCCCTGTCACTACGATGAATCGCCCATTCGACATATCGTTTTCCCTGAGTTTTGCTGAGGTTGTTAGGCCTGGAACTCACGACGAGGGCACCCACGGGCCTTCAGCATAGCGAGGTGGGTGGCCGGTTGGCGATAAATTGACGTGCAATTACTCCTTCAAACCACGCTTCCAAGTCGGACGCGGACGAGCAGGTCATCGAGAGCATCCAAGCCGCCGGGTTTTTCGGGTAACGAACTGTTCCTGGATTCCTGTTCGAGCAGATCTCGAAGCCGAATGAATTCCTTCTCATGAAAAACAAAATCGTTCGACGCGATTAGTCCTTTTGTCGGTCCAGCCGTCTTACGCGCAATTAAACCGTCAATGTAGGGCAACCGCGCATTATCATTCAAACGCGCAAGGTTCGATTCCACTTCGCCGGTCTTCATCAGATGAATTCCGGTCAACAGCAAGCGATAGACATACAACAGCCGCTTTATTGGTAGAGACTCGGTATAAAATCGTTTCCACTGCGTATCCGCGAATCCGCGGTAATGCTGCACATAGTTCTTCGTCACGCATTTGCGCGCAATGGCCTTCAATTCTTCATGTGCTGGGCTCGTTTCAATGACAAGTGGGGAATAAAGGTGCTCCAGAACACACCCGTCGTGCCTATGAAGAAGAGAGAAGAAGAACTTGCCGGCATCTTGCGTGACAATGTCGATTTCCAGCCCATTCCGCAAACTCATTCGGTCATAAGTACCCTCCTTAGACTTCATTCCAACGACAATACGCAGCGGCAGCAAGTGGACGCCGCGCAGGTCGTAGTCCGATTCGGGCGAGGGAAATCCGTAAAGATGCGCGCCGCTGATTGTTACGAAGAGGCGTGGGTACGGGTGCTCGTCTAACATACTTTGGACGCGTGGATCGATGTTCACGGCAATTCCTTCGCGAGTGCCGACCGGCGCGCCTTGATCAAGTATTTGTTAGCACCATCGAATTCAGGACGATCGCGTAACGATGCCAAGTTCCGTCGCCAGCGCGTCCGCCAGTTTATCGATGTCGGCGCGCGTGTTGTACAGGTGACACGAAACGCGGATGAGCCAGCGGCCGGCGGCGTTGAGGATCGGGGTTTCAATCTGGTGCCGTTCCCAGAGGGCGCGCTGCAGTGGATGACCCCAGCCGCGGTGGGTCGGCGGCGGTTCGTCGAGTGGTAAGGGTAGGGCGATCATCGAGCCGTACCATTCCAGGCTGTCGGGAAGGAGGGGCTCGATGCCGGTGACGGCGACAATCCTTTCCCGTGCGTACTGTGCGAGGTTGTGCGTTTCGGTCCGGAACTTGTCGATTCCGTACGATTCCAGAAAGTCGATGGCCGCCGGCACGGAGAGAAACGCCGCCGGGTCGCGTGTCCCGACCCAGGTGAACTCGTCCTTCCAGCTGGCAGGGCGGCCGCTCAGGCTTCCACCCCAGCTCGTGATTGCGGGCTTCAAGGTTTGTTGCCGGCGCCGGGTGACGTACAGAAAGCCGCTGCCGATGGGGGCCGACAGCCATTTGTGGCAGCTCGCCGCGTAGAAGTCGCAATCGAGCTGCGCGAGCTGCAGCGGTCGCATCGCGACAGCGTGCGGGCCGTCGACGCAGACCGGAATCTTACGTTCGCGCCCTTTTCGGCAGATGAGCTCGACCGGCAGAACGGTCGCGGTCGGAGAGGTGACGTGACTCACAACGATGAGCTTCGTTCGTTCGGTCACTCCCGACAACAGTGCGTCTGCGACTTCCTCGGCGTGCGTGATCGGCGCCGGAAGGGATCGCACGACGAGCTTCGCCCCCGATTTCTGACACGCGCGCCGCCAGATCCGGAGCACCGCGCCGTATTCCTGATCGCAGGCGAGAATCTCATCGCCGGGCTCGAGCGGAGTGTTCTCAACGACAATATTCATGCCGAATGTGGCATTGTCGACGAAGAGAAGATCCCGCCCTTCGCAGCCAACGAACTTGCCGAGCTTCTCCGCCGCGCCGTCGAGCTGCGACTCCATCTGTCGAATCAGAAAATCCATCGGCTCGGCGGCGACGCGTTCACTCCACTCCTGCCGCGCTTTCATCACGACCTTCGGCGTCGGGCCGAACGAGCCGTGGTTCAGGTATGTTACCCCGGGCCTGATGGACCAGGCGGAATGTGCGGAGGGTGCACCGGTGCCCAAGCGTGATCCTTGTCGAAGTGAGCAGGAAGCAGGAATGAGGATCGACTCATTCAGTTTAGGGCTGATCGCGAAACGCTGAAAGCGATTTTCCCTCATTCGTGCTTTGAGCTTAATACTTCTTTCGCTGGTTGAGCTACGGGCTTTTCATTCTCCTCGTTCGCACTTGTCTCATCCGCGAACGAATCTTCAATGACGCGCATCGATTTCCACTTTCCGGACTGGAACCGGACGATGAAACCGATCCCCATCGCCATGACGTACACCGTGCACGCCCACCAGGCGCTATTCAGGGTGAGCGTTCCCTGGTGCGAGAAATACCAGGTTGGAGCGACCATTACGCTCCAGGCGCAAATGATGGTGAAGATCAGCGAGAATCTTGTATCGCCCGCGCCGCGCACGGCCGATCCAAAGACAATCGCCATGCCGTCGAAGAACGAGTACATCGCCACAAACTTGAGGAGCGAGATGGTGATCTCGCGAAGCAACTCGAATTCCGCGGGGTCGCCGTAGATGGAGTAGATGTACAGGATCGGCCCCGGGAACAGGAGGTAGATCGCGGCAAAGAAGAGCATGTACGCTCCAACGAGCGCGGCCGCCAGCCAGGTCGTACGGACCGCGAGTTCCGGTCGTCCTTCACCGATCCGCTTTCCGACAATCGTCAGCACCGCCGTCCCGAAACCGATCATCGGAATGAAAGCGAGGGAGTTCAAATTGAATGCGAGATTCGTGGCCGCTGTTTCGATCTTGCCGATGTCGGAGACGAAGAAGATGAACACGGAGAACCCGGCGATGTCGGCCAGGAAGTTCAGGCCGCTGGGAAGTCCGTAGCGAAGCAGTCGACGAAAGAGTTGCGGATCGAAACCCCGCCCCTGCCAGAACTGGTATTCCCGGGAGTCGCGTCCCCAGATCATGAGTCCGATGAGGGTGCTGCAGCCGACGAAATAGGCGATGTTCGATCCCCAGGCAGCGCCCGCGATACCGAGCCGTGGGAACGGTCCCCAGCCGAAGATGAGCGCGTAGTCGAAGACGATGTTGACGGCTGCGATCAGGAAATTAATCCACATCACTACCTGCGTTTTGCCGCGGCCGCTGTAGAAGCAGGACAATCCGATCTGCAGCACGAGCGGAAGCGTGCCGATGCAGTTGACCACGAAATACTCCGTTTCGAGGCGCTGCATCTCAGGCGAGTGGTTCGTGAGCGAGAAAAACGGGCCGGCCAGTGGAATGAAAAACAGGAACACGACGCTCGCAGCCAGGGACGTGTAGACACCCTGCCAGACCGAGGCCACCACCCGTTCGTTCTGCCGCGCACCTTCATACTGTGCGACGAAGGTGTTCAGGTAATTCACCGTCCCGATGACGACGCTCATCACCGTCCAGTGAATAATTCCCGACGGAAGCGCCGCTGCGAGCGCATCGGTCGAGTACCAGGTGAGGTACATGCGATCGATCACATGCATCAGCGAGAGCGAACCTGAGCTGAGGAAGAGCGGGATGGCGACGCGCAGCAGCTCGTTGATGCTTCCCGCCTTCGGCTGTTTTTCATCCTGAACAGTCATGGGAAGTTCATTCTCAGAACGGTCGCTGCAATCGAGGCCGATTGCACAACGGCTAATCGGACGACCCTTGCCGAACTGTCACGCTCAATATCGCGGGTGAAGCGGTCGTCAGGGACGACGAGTGCGGATTCCGGTCACGCGGCTCGCCACTGGCTGACACGGCAAACCGTGGGCCGGTTCGCGTCGATCCGGACCAATCTCGTTATAGGGGATGCCGGGGGAGTTGTCGCGGGGGAATTAGAATCTGACGGGAATGCCAAAAAGAAAAACCGCGTGTTCCTCTGATGAGAAACGCGCGGTTTTCGGGTCAATCTCTCCGGGATGGCGACGGTGGAGTCGCTTTGAGAAGGGCGGGGTCCGGTAGTGACTGGCACTCACCGTATTTTAACGACCCTGGCCCACTAGGTTTGGTTTGGCACCTCCGTCGGAATCGTTTGGAGAGATATCCCTGGGGCCCGTGGGCCCGCATATCAGTGATCCGTACCGCTTTCGTATCTTCAGCTGGGTCTTCTGGCCGCTTGGTTTGCCGGTTATGCGGTCGGGTTGTCCGGCAGCTTAAAGATCGGCAAGGGAACGGCGGCTGATCGACTAATTTGAAGAAAATTTGAATTTGTGAGGCTGGTCTCCGGTCCGCAGATTTCGTGACGACGAGCCGGCTGCTTATACTAGCCTAGCTCCGTTTTCCTCGAATGCGCGCCAACCGGAAACATCTCCGCGCACGGCACCGAGCGAAACTTCAATAAACTTTCCCGAATCTTCACTTCACGAGGTCCGGAAATGATGAAACACCCGTCCGCGAACGGCATAGGTTCGATTGATCGCCGCCGTTTTCTCCAGGTTTCCGCGATGGCCGGCACTGCGGTGCTTATGCCCGGCCTGAGCGGTCTCGCAGCCGAAGAGAAAGACCCTTACGGCGGATTCAAGATGGGCCTGCAGAGCTACTCGCTCCGCGCCTTCGATCTGAAGACAGCGCTATCGCACACGAAAATGCTCGGCGTGCATTACTGGGAGTCGTTCCCGGGGCATCTGCCGATCGTCGCCGTGCCGAAGCTGATCGCTGAGCAAAAGGCGCAGCTCGACGAAGCCGGAGTCACGCTGATGGCGTACGGCGTGGTGCCGTTCGACAGCAACGAGAACGCCGCCCGGGCGAAATTCGACTATGCGAAGGCGACCGGAATGACCTCGCTGAGCGCTGATCCGAAGAAGGACAAGGCAACCTTCGATCTGCTCGATAAGCTGTGTGAGGAGTATGGTGTTGCAATTGCCATTCATAATCACGGGCCGGGGGCACGGTATGACAAGATCAAGGACGTCGTCGATATCGTGAAAGACAGGCACCCGAAGATCGGCGCCTGTGTCGACACGGGGCACTATCTTCGGAGCGACGAAGATCCGGTCGAGGCAATCGCGCAATTGAAAGATCGCGTCTTCGGCGTCCACCTGAAGGACGTCCGCACGATTACGTCAGGTGGGAAACGCTCGAAACAATTCACTATTCTGGGGCAGGGGGAGTTGAAGGTCGTCGAGTGCTTGAAGCTACTCCGCAGCCTTAACTATCCGTATTGCCTCGCGCTCGAATACGAAGAGAACGAGAAGAATCCGCTTTCGGACATCGAAGTTTGTCTGCAGACTGTCCGCGATGCGGTGAAGACGCTCGGCTGAGATATCCGGTCGGTGTATTACTCAGGATTCCCCCGGAGCACAGACATTTCTGTCTGTGCTTTTTGGTTTTCCAGTTTGCCGGACCCCGATTCGTGAGGTAGGTTTCTCCATGGCGCGTTGCTGCATCGGGAGATGTGCGCTTCCCATGAGGGTTATGCGGGTTGTCCGGGTGTGAGCCCCGGAACGCAGACTGCAGCGAACCAGCGACGTGCCGCACGAGGTCAACCCGCGAGGTCCGAACGATGTCCGGATTTTTTGACGCGATCGGCAGCTACTTCGCCTTCTATCACAAGTACCTGATGGATCACTGGCATCACATGACGCCGGAGAAGTACGGCATTCTCCTGATCTGCATCGGCGTCTTCGGCTGGCTGCTGATGAAGAACTGCACGCGCGCAAGCCGGTAGTCGGCACCGTCGTGTGAAGAGCACAGACAGGAATACCTGTGCTCCAAATACCTGAAACTGAGGGGCACAGACGTTCCTGTCTGTGCTTTTTTTTGGTTCAGGTCCGCACGACAAGATTGTCGCGGTGGATCACTTCCTCGTACGGAAGACTTCCGAGAACGGCGACGATTCCGTCCGCTCTCTTCCCAGCGATGAGTCTTGCATCCCGGGCGGCAAAATTCGTGAGCCCGCGGGCGAATTCTTCCCCCTCCTTATCGACGAGCGAAACGACCTCGCCTTTCTCGAACTCACCTTCCACGGCGATGATTCCGATCGCAAGCAGAGACCGGCCCGACTTCTCGATCGCTTTGCGAGCACCGTCGTCGAGCTGAAATTTCCCCTTTGGTCGAACGGTATATCCGATCCACCGCTTCCATGCCGGCAGGCTCGCACCGCGCGCAAGAAAGAGGGTGCCGACTTCCTCGCCGGCGAGAATCTCGTCGAGGACACCCGGACGGGTGCCGTTCGCGATGATGACGTTCTCGCCGACGGCGGTCGCCATCCGCACGGCTTCAAGCTTTGATTGCATTCCCCCCGTGCCGCGCGAGCTCTTGGTTTCGACTGCGAGTCCGCGCAGGTCCTCTTTCCACTCGTCGATGAGCGGGATCACCTTGCTCGCCGGATTGTGCGGGTCACCGTCGTAAAGGCCATCGACGACCGAGAGGATAACGAGCAATGAGTTATCCATCAGGTTCGCGACCATCGCCGCGAGCTGGTCATTGTCGCCGAACTTGATCTCCGCGACGCTCACCGTATCGTTCTCGTTGACGATCGGTACGACACCGTATTCGAAGAGAGTGTGCAGTGTGTTGCGGACATTGAGGTAGCGCGCGCGGCTCTTGAAATCGTTGGCAGTGAGCAGCACCTGCGCTGCGTGGTAGCCATGCTTTCGGAGGCAGTCGTCGTAAACGCGAATGAGATGCGCCTGACCGGTGGCGGCCGCCGCCTGAAGGTGCGGCAGGTCGTCGGGCCGCTTTGCGAGCTTGAGCAGGCCGATTCCGGCGCCGATCGCTCCGCTCGAGACGACTACGACCTGCCGGCCGGTCTGTTTGACACGGTGCAACTGCTCGGCGAGGACGGCGATCCGCTCGACATCGAGGGTATCGTCGGGGCGCGAGAGGGCGTTCGTCCCGATCTTGACGATCACCGTCTTCGCTTCCTGAATCACTTCCCGGCGCACGAGATTGGTCATAATTCCTTCCGCTTGCAAACGACCCGGGCGGCTGCCCGAATGATTTCTAATCGAATCCCCCGTTTCGGAAAAGCTTCGTCCAGGCTGGAGCGAGCATTGCCTCCCGGAATTGGGTACCATGTTCAGACCTGTAACCTCGTCCGGTTCCATCAGAGAGGAGCTTCCATGATCCGCTGCGCACGACCCGCCACCCGGCTAGTCGCGGCTATTGCCGTTTCGGCTGCCGCCCTCGTTTCTTCCGCTCGGGCCGACGTCCGGCTTCCGAATGTTCTCGGCTCTCACATGGTGGTGCAGCGCGACGTTCCGCTTCCGGTCTGGGGATGGGCGGCACCCGGGGAAGATGTCTCCGTGACCTTCGGAGATGCCAATGCCTCCACCAAGGCAGACGCCGAAGGGAAGTGGCAGGTTCAACTCCCCGCCAAGCAGGCCGGTGGTCCGCACAAGCTGAGCGTAGTCGGCAGGAACAAGGTCGAACTCAACGACATCCTCGTCGGCGAAGTCTGGGTCTGCTCCGGCCAGTCGAATATGGAGTGGAACGTTGCGATCTCCAACAATCCCGAAGCGGAAATCGCGGCCGCGAATCATCCGCAGATCCGCCTGTTCCACGTCCCGAAGCGTCCCTCTGGAACTCCACAAAGCGACGTCACGGCGGAGTGGAAGGCCTGCACTCCGAAGAACATTCCGACGTTTTCCGCGGTGTCGTATTACTTCGGTCGTGAGCTGAACAAGGAACTCAATGTTCCGATCGGGCTCATTAATACGTCGTGGGGCGGAACTCGCATCGAGCCCTGGACTCCCCCTGCGGGCTTTGAATCGGTGAAAGATGTTTCCGATATCGCGCAGATTCAGACTCAGCTCGCTCAGATGGCGGAAACGTACAAAACCGCGCAGACCGCGGCCGTCGAAAAAGTTCGTGAATGGGCGAGCATGGCGGAGAAGAATCTTGCGGCGGGCAAGGCTGTTCCGGAACTTCCGCAGCTTCCCAAGAGCCCCATTGAAAGCCATGTCGTTCCGACCGGGCTCTACAACGGCATGGTGCACGGCCTGCTGCCGTTCCCGGTTCGTGGCGCGATCTGGTACCAGGGGGAATCGAATCTTGCTGACGGCGCGCTTTACCATCACAAGATGAAAGCGCTCATCAATGGCTGGCGGACTGTCTGGAACAATCCCGAGATGCCGTTCCTGTTCGTGCAGCTGGCGCCGTTCCGATACAGCAAGGACGACCCGACGAAACTGCCGCTCCTCTGGGAAGCCCAGACCGAGACCCTGAACGTGCCGAATACCGGGATGGCAGTGACGACCGACATCAGCAACATCCTCGACATTCATCCCCGTAACAAGCAGGACGTCGGCAAACGCCTCTCTCTGTGGGCGCTCGCCAAAACCTACGGCCGCGATGGACTGGTCTACTCGGGCCCGCGCTACAAGTCGATGAAGGTTGAAGGTGAGACGGTCCGTGTCGAGTTTGATCAGCCGGTCGCCTCGCGCGACGGTTTGCCCCTTTCGTGGTTCACGATTGCGGGCGAAGACAAAACGTTCGTGCCCGCCGTGGCCGAAATCGACGGAAACTCCGTCGTTGTCCGATCGCTCAAGGTCGGGAGGCCGACGGCGGTCCGGTTCGCATGGCATGGAGAAGCCGAGCCGAACCTCGCCAACAAGGAAGGGCTTCCGGCGATACCGTTCCGGACCGACAAGTAAGTCGGCGTGATTTCCATGATTTTCGAGCCCGGGGAAAGCCTTCCCCGGGCTTTTTTCATGCGTCTTCGACGAGCGCAAATCTCATCGATTCTTGGTAATCTCGAACGGTGACCATTTCCGGGCCGGCGCGCGGCTTGTGGACGATCAGCAGAGCGGGGGAGTGATGGCGGAACGCAAAGCGGGAGTGGCAAGCTACCACGACGTTGACGAAAGTTATCTCGACAATCGCAAGCTCAAGAAGAGCGCAGGGTGGTGGCTACTTTGGGCGCTCGGAGTGGGAGCGGTCATTTCCGGCGACTACGGCGGGTGGAATCTCGGCCTCAAGCACGCCGGGTTCGGCGGGCTCGCCATCGGTACGCTCCTCATGGCGCTCATGTACGTCTGCATGGTCTTCACCATTGCGGAGCTCTCGGCGGCCCTGCCGCATGCCGGCGGGTTCTTTTCGTTCACTCGGAATGCCTTCGGACCGACCGGCGGGTACATCTGCGGACTCACCGACACGATTGAATACGTGATCACCCCCCCGGTGATCGTCTATTTCATCGGCGGCTATATGCAGACGTTGTCGGTGCAGGTCGAGCAACTGCTCGCATTGCCGGCGGTCCTTTCTACGATGCCGGTCTGGGTCTGGTGGCTCGTGTTCTATCTCGTTTTCGTCGCGATCAACATTCGCGGAGCGGAGTTGACACTCAAGGTCGGGCTGCTTGTCACTCTCCTGTCGATTGCCGTTCTTGTCATCTTCTACATCGGCGCGATTGCGAGCGGAGCGTTTGACCCCGCGCTTCTGACGAACATCGATCCCGCTCCCGGCAACAGCAGATGGCTGCCTTACGGCTGGAGTGGAATCTTCGCGGCGCTCCCGTTCGCGATGTGGTTCTACCTTGCGATCGAGCAGCTTCCGCTCGCTGCGGAAGAGTCGCACGACGCGGCACGCGACATGCCGAAGGCCCTCATCATGGGGATCGCGACTCTGCTCCTGCTTTCGATACTTACCCTCGTATTGAATACCGGTGTGGGGAAGGGAGCCGTCGCGATGGCGGATTCCGCGGCTCCGCTCGCGGATGGCTTCCAGGCGGTGTTCGACGCGTCGGGCAAAACGACAGCAACCGACGGTGCAGCGGTCACCCGAAGTGAAGGGGCTGAGGCCTCGCTGTTCTCGTCGCGGGCAGTTCCGACGTTCCTCACGCTTGTCGCCATCACCGGCCTGGTTGCGAGTTTTCACACGATCATCTATGCATATGGTCGCGTATTGTTCGCGCTGTCTCGCGCCGGTTACTTTCCGCGCTGGATTTCAGTCACTGGAAAACGGCACACGCCGTGGGTTGCATTGTTGCTCGGCGCGGTGGTCGGTCTTTTCTGTGCCGGTTTAATCGAGTTTACGAAGCCGCCGGCAGCGCCGGGTGAAACCGCGAAGGAAGGGCTGGTCGGCGCCGCACTCCTCAATATGGCGGTCTTTGGCGCCGTCATTTCCTACGCGCTGGTCATGGCGAGCTATATCAAGCTCCGCATCAGTCGGCCCGAACTTCCACGCCCGTACAGAAGTCCCCTCGGAATACCGGGAGCTGTCATCGGGGGCGTTCTCTCGATCGTCGCACTTCTGGCAACGTTTTCGGTTGAAGCGTACCGGCCTGCGGTCTGGGGAGTCGCCATTTTCGTCGCACTCGGCATCGTGTATTTTCTGGCTTACAGCCGACATCACCTTGTGGCGCAGGCACCCGAGGAAGAAAACGCTCTCATCATGAGCGCGCAGCAGGAGATTACGCACCAGTAGCAGGCAAACTCGGTCTGAGCGATGTTACGGCCCCGAAATCCAGGATTCTTCTTCAAGCGACCCGAACGTATGACACGACCTGCCGGAATGCTTTCCGCCGACCAATTCGACAAGCTGGTGAAGGCTGAGGAAGTCGATACCGTCCTCGCCGTTTTTACCGATCTTTATGGCCGCTTCATGGGGAAGCGGTTCGACGCCGCTTTTTTCATCGACAGCGTCGCCAGCAGTGGTACTCACGCCTGCGACTATCTCCTCACCGTCGACATGGAGATGGATCCGGTTGCCGGGTACAAGTTCGCCAACTGGACCAAGGGCTACGGCGACTTCCATCTTGTTCCCGACTTCAACACGCTTCGCATCGCGTCGTGGCTTGAAAAGACGGTGATGATCCTCTGTGACGTGCAGCAGGAAGCGTCCCATGCTCCGGTGTCGATCGCCCCCAGATCGCTCCTGAACAAGCAGATCGCCGCTGCATCGGAGATGGGTTTTACCGCAATGGCGGGCTCGGAGCTCGAATACTACCTGTTCGAGAATTCGTTCCGGGATGCGGCGCAGCGAAACTTCCACGACCTCGAACCCGTCGGCTGGTATATCGAAGACTATCACGTTCTGCAGGGAACGCGCGAGGAACCGTTCAACGGCGCCGTTCGCCGCCACCTCGCGAAGTCGGGCGTGCCGGTCGAATGCACCAAGGGAGAGTGGGGGAAAGGGCAGCACGAGCTCAATGTCCGTTACACCGACATCCTTGCAATGGCCGACAACCACTCGGTCTACAAACAATGCCTGAAGGATGTCGCCGATCAGATGGGAATCAGCGTCACGTTCATGGCGAAGTTCTCAGAGAAACAGGCCGGCTCGAGCTGCCACGTCCATTTGAGCTTGTGGGAGAACGAGAAGAACGCGTTCGTCGGCAAGAAGAAGCTCGGGCCGATCGAGTGTTCCGACAACTTCATTCACTTTCTGGGCGGCTGGATGGCACATGTTCCCGAACTGATGGTCTTCTACTCGCCGACCGTGAACTCATACAAGCGGTTTCAGTCGGGCTCGTGGGCGCCGACCCGCCTGGCCTGGAGTCACGACAACCGCACCGCCGGATTCCGGATCGTCGGCAAGGGAAACAGCCTGCGGATTGAATGTCGCCTTCCCGGAGCCGACTGCAATCCTTACCTCGTCTATGCGGCGGCGCTCGCCTCCGGACTCTCGGGAATTGCCAAACAAACGGCTCCTCCCAAGAATTACGCGGGAGACGTCTACAACGCGACGGATCTCGCCCATGTCCCGAGGACGTTGGCGGAAGCGACCGACCTGTTCGAGAAAAGCGACTTCGCGCGAGCTGTCTTCGGCGACGACGTCGTTGAACACTACACCCACTTTTTCCGGACAGAACAAGCCGCGTACGACCGCGCGGTGACCGATTGGGAACGCGCGAGATACTTCGAGCGGATTTAGGAAACCGGATTTGGGGGAAAGGGAGGATCGCTCTCCCTAGCTGACGGCTTGCCGTCAGAATCATTCTGCTGAGTTCTGAATCTTGCCTCCTGAATCCTTGATCGACGAGAGCGGATTTCGATTCATGACACCACTCATCGGCATCACCACCTACGGGCGCGATGAAGATAATCGCTTTCGCGTCCCGGGCGACTATGTCGACGCCGTGCGGAGAGCCGGCGGCGTTCCGGTTCTGATTCCCCCCGGGGGGCATGGTCTCGAGTTCGCGCTCGCGCGCGTCGACGGCCTGATCCTGGCAGGCGGCGGCGACATCAACCCGCAGCACTACGGCGGGACAATGCATGAGACGATCTACAGCGTCGATGCCGAGCGCGACGCCTCCGAGATGATATTGGCTCGCGCCGTCGTGGAAAGCGGCATGCCGACGTTCGGAATCTGCCGCGGACTGCAGTTGATCAACGTCGCACTCGGCGGAACCCTCCACGAGCATCTTCCGGATGTTGTCGGAGAGTCGGTACTGCACCGACTCCCTCCGCGCGAGGCGACGGAGCATGCGGTTCGTGTGAAGTCGGGCTCCAAACTCGGCGATGTGCTCCTCGATCTCGAATTCACGGCCGCCTCGTGGCATCATCAGGCGGTTCGCGACGTCGCCCCCGGACTCAACGTCGTGGCGCATGCACCCGACGGCACAATCGAGGCGCTTGAAAAGACCGACCATCCCTGGTTGATCGCCGTGCAATGGCATCCGGAGCTCACGGCCGCCGTCAGTGCGACGCAACAACGCCTCTTCGACGCCTTCGTCGCCGCGACGAAATCGCCGAAGCCGGCGCGGAATTAGTAAACGTGAATTCACCACTGACGCAGAACGAATCTCCGTTCTCCTTCAATCGACGTTTCCC